>JAJXUY010000058.1 GCA_021782525.1 Acidobacteriota bacterium
TCGGCAGGCGCGCCACAACCTGCGCTACTGGCTCCGCCTTCCGGTGCTCGCGGCGGGCGTGGCCGCGCACGGGCACGCCGGGCGGCGGCGCTGGGCCAACGTCGACGAGTTGTCGGCCTATCTCGACGCGGTCGAGGGCGGCTGCGCTCCGCGGGCGTGGAGCCGGCGGCTCACCGGGCCGGAGGAGGTCAAGGAGCGGGTGATGCTCGGGCTGCGCCTCGCGCGCGGTGTGAGCGCGGCCACGATCGCCGCGTGCTCCGCCCTGGCGCCGGCGTTCGCCGCCGGGCTCGAAGACTTTCTCTCCCTCGACCTCGCGCGCCGCGTGCGCTCTCGCGTGCGCCTCACGCCGCGCGGCTGGCTGCTTTCCAACGAGCTGCTGAACCGGCTCTGGTGAGGCCCCGGGGGCGCGGAGGATCCGGGTTACACTGCGTGCGGGAGGTGCCGGTGAAGCGTATCTTGGCGCTCGCGGCGCTCATGTTGCTACCGGCCGGATCGGCGCTTGCCGGCGGCTTTTCATTCTCGACCAGCTTCACGCCGCGGGCGTTCGGAGATCTCGCGGACGCTTTCGGGGCGGCGATCGCGTTCCCCAACCTCGCGACCGCCGCGGCCTCCGGCGTCGCGGGGTTCGACGTGCTGGCGGTCACGGGCGGACCGCAGGTCGACACCGGCGCCTCGTGGTGGCGCTCCGCGGTCGACGCGCGCACGCTCGGCGGCATCCTCCCGAGCTACCGCGCGATCGTGCGCAAGGGGCTGCCGGGGGGCGTCGACGTCGGGGCCCAGTTCGGTCGCGTCGCCGGTGAGGAGTTCTGGGGCGGCGAGCTGCGGTACAACGTGTGGGGCGGCGGCGTGCTGGCGCCGGCAGCGGCGGTGCGCGTGGCCTACGCCCGTCTTGCCGGTTCCGCCGTCGCGCTCGACGTGGCGGAAGCGCAGGTCGTGGTCTCCAAGGGCTTCACGGTGGTCTCGCCGTACGTCGCGGCGGGGTACGCCAGGACGACCGCCGAGGCCCGATTCGGGGACCCGATTCCGATTCGCCACCGTGTCCAGCACGACCGCTGGAGTGGGGTCGTCGGCGTCAGGCTCGCGATCGCGCCGTTCGCCCACCTCGTCGCCGAGGTGCGGCGGGGCACGGCGACGAGCGTGGCGGTCGGTGTGGGGGTGGGACTGTGAGCGCCCAATGGAAGCTGGCGCTGCTCGGGCTGCCGTTGCTGGCCACGCTGGCGGCGTGCGACAAGCCGCGGGCCGAGCGGCCGGTTGATCGCGTGACGCGCATGCGCCTGCTCTACAAGGTGTCGGCCAACTGGTACGAGATGCAGACCCTCGCCGACGGAAAGCCGCTGCTGGTCATGGACCTGTCGGTGACCAACGACGGCGACGAGTGCCTCAAGGTGGTCACGATGCGGCTCCATGTGACCGCCCCCGACGGCAAGGACCGCCTGGTCATGCCGCTCACGCTCGACGTCGCGCAGATCAAGCCCGGGACGCGCACGGTGCTGCCGCCCCGGCCCGGCCGCGCGGCCGTGGCCGAGGTCAAGCCGGGGCCGCCGGGTCACCTCGTGGTCCGCGTGCCGGGGGTCGAGGTCGAGCCCGGCGAGGATGTGACCCTCGAGATGGAGGGCCAGCCGACGAAAGCGGAGATGGCCACGTACCCGGAGTACCGAGGGGTCAGTTGAACGGCTCCCGGATCGGGATCTGGAAGCGCTCGAAGATGATCCTGTCGAGACGGGGTCGGACGACGAGTTGGAAGGTGTCGTCTCCCTCGGGGAAGAGCCGCTGCGCCGCGGTGCGCGCGGCGTCGACCAGACGAAGCGCCTCGCACAGCGTCAACTTCTCGTCCTCCGCCAGCACCTGGGCGGTCACGTCAACGAGCAAGCGCAACCGCCGCACCCGCCGCTCTTCCGTTCGCACCGCGTCCTCGTTCCCCATCCACGCCTTGCAACCGGAGGCGAGGGCATGACATTTCCGCCGCGACGCGCGCCGCGATACCGCCGGGCCGCGGGGGCGGGGGCGCGATGAGCGACCGGGCGCTGCTGGCGATCGCGGTGACCGCCGCCGAGCGCGGCGGCGAGGTGGTGCGGCGCCGGTTCGGCGCGCTCGCTCCAGGAGAGGTGAGCGAGAAGGCGCAAAACGATTTCGTCTCCACCGCCGACCGGGCGAGCGAGGAAGTGATCACGGCGTTCCTGCGCGCCGAGACGCCCGAGTTCGGCGTGCTCGCCGAGGAGGGCGGCGGCAGCGGTGCCACCGGCGCCCGCTGGGTCGTCGATCCTCTCGATGGGACCACGAACTTCGTGCGCTCGTTCCCGCACTTCGCCGTGTCGGTCGGCCTCGTGGAGGGGGACCGCGTCCTGGTCGGGGCCGTCTACGACCCGATGCGCGACGAGATGTTCGCCGCGGCGGCCGGCGCCGGCGCCTGGTGCAACGGCCGGCGGCTGGCGGTGAGCGGCCGGCCGGGCCTGGCGGGAGCGTTCGTCACCACGGGTTTCCCGTTTCGCGTCCACAAGCTCCTCGATCTCTACCTCGACGTGTTCCGCGACGTGTTCTTGCGGGTGGCGGCGATCCGGCGGCCGGGCGCGGCCGCCCTCGACCTCGCCCACACCGCCGCCGGGATCTTCGACGGTTTCTTCGAGTTCTGTCTCGCACCGTGGGACATCGCGGCCGGCGCGCTGCTGGTGCGTGAGGCCGGCGGCGTCGTCACCGACCTCGACGGCACCGATGGCATCCTCGCCCACGGCAACGTGATCGCGGCGGGTGCGGGCGCCCATCGCGAGCTGCTCGCTCTGGTCCGCAGCCATGCTCGCGAGTCCGACATCGTTGCGCGCTCCCACTGACGGCGGGAGCGGCCACCGCTCGCGCCGGCGGCCCGGCCCGGCGCCCGCCGCCGGTGCTGTCGCAGATTGCGCAGACAGTTGCCAAACGGCGGGGAGAGCGTCTACCCTTCGCGCGAAGCGCCGCCACGTTGAACGTGCCGGGAGGAACCGATGACCTCCACGCCGGACAGTGACTCCAGCCCGCGCCTGCTGCCGGTGAGCCGCCGTGTGCACCGGCGGGGGAAGGACCTGGAGCGGTTCCTCAACCTCTGGCGGCTGGCGCTCGCCGGCAGCCTGGCAGCCGCATCGGCGGTCGGGGGGTTGGCCGGCGGTGCGGCGCATCTCGACGGCGCGCTCGCTGCGGGAATGTTGGGCGTCATCCTGCTCGGCGGACTCGTGTTCCAGCTCTACCTGGCCTGGGCACCGTGGGACCCGCGCGTGGCGCTGTGGGCCGTCGGCTTCGACTTCGTCGCGGTGACCTCGTACCTGCTCGGGTGCGTGGTCGCCGACCGCGCCATCGTCGCGGTCAACTCGCAACCGTTCTTCCTCTACTATTTCTTTATCGTGATTTCGGCCGCGCTGCGCAGCGATCCGCTGGTGTCGCGCGCCGTCCGCTGGTCGGTCCCCGGCGCGTACGCGTTCGTCGTGTTCATGGCGGTCGCCTGGCGCCACGTCGAGACCGCACCGCGCCCGGACCCGGTGTTGGGAGCCTTCAGCTGGGACCTCCAGCTCGCGCGGCTGGCGGTCCTCGTCGTGGTCAGCATGATCGTCAACTACGACGTGGGCCTCGTCGCGACCGACCGCGCGGAGGCGCGGACGGACCCGCTCACCGGCGCGTTCAACCGCCGTTTCCTGGAGGAGTTCGTGAGCCGGGAAATCGCGCGCAGCCGGCGCGCGCGCCACCCGCTCTCGGTCCTGATGATCGACCTCGACGGTTTCAAGGTGTTCAACGACCGGTTCGGACACCTCGAGGGCGACCGCATGCTGGCCGCGGTGGCGGCGGCGTTGCGTCACGCCGTCCGTACGACCGACATCGTGGCGCGCTACGGCGGCGACGAGTTCGTGGTCGTCCTGCCGAACTCCGCCGGGGAGGCGGCGCGCCGGGTGGCGCGGGAGCTCGGCCGGACGGTGCCCCCCCCGGTCACCCTCTCGATCGGCATCGGTTGCCTTGGCGAGGGCATCCAGACGCCGAGCCAGCTCTTCGCGGTCGCCGACGCCGCGCTGCTGCGGGCCAAGCAGGCGGGCGGCGGCATCAACCTCGACTAGCGGCGGGGTCACGACAAGGAGGTCTGGGTGATCGGAGGCGTCCCGGGAACGGCCAGCAACGCGGCGACCTTGGCGCGCCTCGGCCAGAGGATGACCATGCCGAGCGCGGCCACCGCCGTGAACACGGCGAACCAGTCCTGACGGCCGGCGAGCAGGAAGAGCACGAGGCCGAGCAGGGCCACCGCTTCCAGCCTGGCGAACGCCGTCACGTGCGCGGCGAGGTGAGCCGCGAGCAGGCGGTCGGGCTGCTGCCCGACGGCGAACACCCGGCGCGGCCCGGCGAGCATGACGCGGTAGAGCGGCATGATCGTGACCAGGTTGACCGCGGCCAGGAACGCGAACCCCCACATCAGCGCCTCGCCCTGCGGCAGCAGCGGCCGCACGGGCCCGCCGAGCGCGGCGACGAGGCCCGCGTACAGGCCCAGGCTCACGAGGAACGCGGAGCAGATCACGCGGAGGCGTTGGGTGTGGCGCTCGACGGCGTTGGGCATCGGCAGCCTCCCGGGGTTCGTCGGTGGGAGGCTACCCGGGAGGGGGTGGGCCGGTCAACCTGGCCGGCGTCGCCGCCCGAACCGCTCGTCCCGCCGCCGGGTCCCGCAAGGCACAGCGAAACCCTGCGGGGCAGGGTTTCGGCTTGGCGGAGTGACCGCCCGGACCTTGGCAGTTGGTGTCGCGGCTGCAACGTCCGTCGAACGCCCGCGGCCTGATCGGCACCACCAATATCGGGGGGGGTGGCCGGGCTGTCAAGGGGCCGGGAGCGGCCCGATCGCGTCCACGACCGCGACGGCGGCGGCCAGCGCCGCCGCTCCGGCCTCGCCGTCGACGAACGCCACCCGCTCGCCCCGGCAGGCGCGCTGGAACGCCAGGTGCTCCGCGGCCAACGGCTCGCCCTTCTCGACCGCCACCTCGATCGGGGCGATCGTCGCCTCGCCGCCGCTGCGGAGGAGCCGGTACGCCGACACACTCTGCTCGGCGTAGTCGATCGAGTGGTACGCGTCGGGCTCGAACAGCCGTAGCTTGCGCACGCGTTCGGAGGAGACGCGGCTCGCGGTCAAATTGGCGACGCACCCGTTCGCGAAGGCGAGGCGGACGTTGGCGAGGTCGACGCGCCCGGAGAGCACCGGCACGCCGACGGCCCTGACCTCGGTGACCGGCGACCCCTGGTTGAGCGCCTGGGCGAGTTGCAGGTCGTGCACCATGAGGTCGAGGACCACGTCGATGTCCATCGAGCGGCGGGTGAACGGCGACAGGCGCTGCGCCTCGAGGTAGCGCGGCCGCGGCGAGCGCGCCAGGACGGCCTGGACCGCCGGGTTGAAGAACTCGACGTGCCCGACGCCGAGGACCACACCGGCGCGGCGGGCGAGCTCGACCATCTCGTTCGCCTCGGGGCCCGAGGCCGCGATCGGCTTCTCGACCAGCACGTGACGCCCGGCGGTCAGGAATCGCGCCGCGACCTCGAGGTGGGTCACCGTCGGCGAGGCGACCACGGCGGCGGCGGCGCGCGCCACCGCCTCGTCGAGGCTCGCCAACGCCTCGGCGCCGAACTCGGCGCAAACCGCCTCCAGCCGGGAGCGGTCGGGGTCGAACGCGCCGACGCAGCGCCAGCCGGGAACGGTGCGCGCCAGGCGCAGGTGATGGCGGCCGAGGTGGCCGGTGCCGACGACCGCGACCGCGAGGGGGGCGGGTTCGCTCATGGACGGGGAGGGTACGCGGCTGCACCCGCCGGGGCAAGCCTCGGGTCCCGGCGGCCGAAGAAATGACAGAGGCGGCAAGAGGGGAAAGGGAAGAGGGCAAAGGGAAAGCAGAGGAGCCCGGGGAGCAGAGGTGCGAAGGGGCGAAGTACGGGCTCTGGCTTCTGCTCCTCAGCCCCTCCACCCCTCGGTTCCTCTGCTGCATTCCCTTTCCCCTCTTCCCTCTTCCCCGAGCATGGCTCGCCCCAGATCCCCGGCTCGCTCTCGCCGGGCTACACTCCTCGCGGGAGGCAGCGGTGATCGATTCCCACGCGCACCTGGCGATGATCGAGCCGGAGGCCAGGCCGGACGTGTTGGCGCGCGCTGCGGCGGCCGGCGTCACGACGATCCTGGTCCCGGCCACGGGCCCCGCCGACCTCGACGCTGTCGCCGGGCTGGCCGCCGAGGGCGAGGGGCGGATCGTCGGCGCGGTCGGGGTCCACCCGCACGAGGCGGGGCGGTGCGACGCCGAGTGCCGCCGGAACGTCGAGCGCCTGCTGCAGGCCCCGGGGATCGTCGCGATCGGCGAGATCGGCCTCGACTACCACTACGACCTGTCACCGCGGGAGGACCAGCGCCGCGTCTTCGCGTGGCAGCTCGCCCTGGCCCGCGAGCGCGGCCTGCCCGTCGTGCTCCACCATCGCGAGGCGTGGGCCGACTTCCTCGCCGCGCTCGACGTCGTGCCCGGGGTGCGCGGCGTCGCGCACTCGTTCACCGAGGGCTCGGCCGGCGTCGAGGAGATGGCGCGGCGCGGCTTGTGGGTCGGTATCTCCGGAATGGTCACCTTCCGTCGCGCCGACAACGTTCGCGCGGCCGCCCGGGAGGCGGCGCCCGGCCGGCTGCTCGTCGAGACCGATGCCCCGTACCTGGCGCCCGTCCCGCACCGCGGCACGCCGAACGAGCCGGCGTATGTGCGCCTCGTGCTCGAGGAGGTCGCGCGCATCCGTGGCGTCGACGTGGGCGCCCTGGAGCGGGAAACCGACGCAGCGTTCGCGGCGCTCTTCCTCGCCGGGAGGTGAGGAGGACCCGGTTCGGTCAGGCGCTCGGGGCGAGGGAGGCGAGCACGTCGGCCAACAGGACGATACGGCGCTCGAACGAGTGCAAGTCGAGATACTCCTCCCGGGTGTGCATCCCGTCCCCGACCGGCCCGAGGCCGTCCACGATCGCCAGCCTCGCCGGGTCGGCCACGTAGTTCGGAAACGAGATC
This sequence comes from Acidobacteriota bacterium, assembly GCA_021782525.1. The sequence continues at coordinate 7,008 of JAJXUY010000058.1, forward strand.
CCGCCGCGGTCTTCCTCGACCTCGAGCCGCCACCCGCGCTGGGCGGCGAGCTTCGCCACGCGGCCCACGATCGCCGCGCCCGGTCCGTGCGGGTCCACCGGAGGCACGTGCATCCCCTGCGCGAACGTCATCCTGACGTCGTGCGCCGCGGCCGTGTTCTCGGCGAGGCGCTGCAGGCGCCCGAGGATGCGGAGGCCGTCGGCGGCGGTGAGGAACCGCGCCTCGCCTTCCGCGACCGCACGGTCCGAGACGATGTTGCGCCGGCGGGAGGTCCCGAGCAGCACATGGTGGAGCGCGAGGCCGTTGACGAAATCGGCGTCGCCGGCCACCAGCCGCGCCACGTTGACCGTGACGCCCGAGCCGGTCTCCGACATCCGTTCGGCCTGCGCGGCCCAGTCGGCCGCCGCGGCGAGCGCCGACCGCCCTTTCCAGTATCCCAGTCCGGAGTGAGCGGCGCGCCCGGTCACCTCGAGCGTCCATTCGAACAGGCCGCGCCGCCCGCCGACCAGCGTCTCCCCGTCGCAACGGGCCTCTCCCGGCTCGATCACGAGCAGGGCGCGGGCCCCCTCGGCCCAGCGCCGCACCGCCCGCTCCGAGACCACGCCGCTGGCCTCCTCGTCGGGCACGCACACCAGCACCAGGTCCTGCGGCGGCTTCTCCCCCCGCTGCGAGAGCAGGTCCAGGGCGCCGACCAGCATCGCCAGGCCGCCCTTCATGTCCAGCGCCCCGGTGGCGAGGAGGCGACCTTCCTCGATCCTGGGGGGCACCGCGTCGAGCACCGTGTCGAGGTGCCCCACCAGCACGAGCGGGTGCTCACCGGCCTCGGCCCCGCTCGCGACCAGCATCGGCAGGACCGCGCCCGTACCGTCGGT
>JAJXUY010000059.1 GCA_021782525.1 Acidobacteriota bacterium
CCGCGAGTGAGGTGCGAACGATGTGTGTGTGCGGCATGTCCCTGTCCTCCCCGCTCCGTCCAACAGCAAGCTCGATGCCACGCCTGAGCCAGGTGCAGCAAGCGCTGCCCGCACCGCCCGAACGCCTGAGCGTCACCCGCGCGGCGCGGGTGCTCTCGCGGGAGGTCATCAGCACGGCGGGCCGGACGGTCGCGGCCGGTCGCGGCGGCGGTCGGGCGGCCGTTCTCGCGATTGCGCCCTGAGTTGCACCGTAAATTGTTGACAAGAAAATATTTCGTGCTACACTCGATCCCTCTGCCGGACATCGCGCCATCGGGCGCGGCACCGGCCTCGCCTCCGAGCGGCACCTTCCGCGGGTCCGAGGTGGGATCAGCAGTGCGGAAGATGACAGGTCCCGGAGCAGTACGGACCACCAGGAGGCACACATGGCTACAAAGCTTTACGTCGGCAGTCTGTCCCAGTCCACCACGTCGGAAAACCTGCGCGCGCACTTCGAGCCGTGCGGCACGGTCGTCTCGGCCGTCGTCGTCACCGACCGCGAATCGGCGCAGTCCCGCGGCTTCGGTTTCGTCGAGATGTCCAGCGACACCGAGGCCCAGGGCGCGATCGCGAAGCTCGACGGCCAACCGCTCGACGGGTCGTCGCTCAAGGTCAACGTCGCGAAGTCGAAGGAAGACCGCACCCCCCGCATGTAGTCCGCCGGGGATCGGTTACCAGCGCCCGGGGTCCCGCTTCATCGGGCCCCGGGCTTTTTCTTGCCTCTCGCCCGCGCCGTCCCCCGTCCGCGGGTATCGACGCCCGTCCATCTCTTCGTTTGCGACCGATTCAGGTTGACGCGCCGTTGAGTGGCAGCGTTCTGCTCCATCGAGCCACTAACACAAATTGGTCCGGCGTGCTGAAGGCTTCGTGCTGCATCCGCCCTAGATCGGACAGCGATGGGCCGTAGGCTCAGCTGGGGCTCTCTGGGGTGGCTTGAGCCGATCGACCTTTCGGAGCACAATTGCCCTGCACCGAATGCACGAAAATGGCGGGTGCGGAGGCACAGATGGTCGGTCTGGCCCTTGTCCTGGTCTTGGCAGCAACGAATCCAACCCCGACGCCTGCCTCGACGGCAACTCCGACAGCCACCCCGAAAGCCGTCGCTACGCCGACGCGGACACCAAGTAGTCCAAGCTACGCCTCGGGGATTCGCAGTCCCGCGACCGTCCGCGAACTAGATTTGGGTGAATCGCAGTCTCCTGCTGACAACCCTGACCTGTCCGCGCCACAAGGGGGCAACGGTCTTGCAGCGATCGCATCCAAGATCAAGATCAAGCGTGACCAGCTCCCCGGTGGCGCGATCACAAACGGCGATGTCGATGACATCCAGCCGACGAAACACCCCGCGACCTCGGAGGAATACCGAGACTTGCTGAGACCCGTTGTCAATGAGTTGGTCGTCGACACCGAAGCCTTCGCAGAGAGTCTGAACTCTCTGGGTCACAGGGCGATGGAGGACACTCACGGGTCCGAAACGGTCCAGTCCATTCTCCGACAGAAGGTTGCTGACTTTCGGCGCTTCGCTGCCCGAATCGCGGATGTCGAGCCGCCGCCGGAATGGAAGGCCAAGCACCAAGAACTCAGGGCATGGGTCAGAACCTGCGAAAACGCCGCCAGTCGCGTATTGGCCTACGTCCAAACCCCTGGCAAACACGAAATTGAGGGACTGCAAAGTACTGTCGACGAGCTTTCCAATCGGTCACGCAGTTTGGCCACCGCGTTCAACCAGCGGTAAGGCGCCCAATCGCCTCTCGCGTAGGTCTTGGTGCCGGAGGAGGGAGTCGAACCCACACGCCCTTGCGGACACGGGATCTTGAGGCTCGGCTGGAAGGGGTCAATCATGCTGGTGTCAACTAACAGGCTGCGCGCACTCGAGGAACGAATCAGCGCCGTCGAAGACTAGAAGCACAAGGTCATCGGTAAACGGGTGGTGGTGATCGTGAACGGTGATCGGCCGGAGGAGGAGCAGGCCACCGCGCTGGCGGTCGCGGCCGACGCTCACCCTGGCGCGAGCTGCAGGTCATCCGCATGACGGTCAAGCCAGCGCCCGTGCTCCTAGACGTGCTGGCGCCCCGTGACGGGCACGAGGTCCGAGACTAGCCAACCTGTGCCGCGGAGCCTCCCCGCGGCATCAGCCCCGGGGCGCCCACCGCGCGGGCACGCCCGAGCCTATTCCGCCTTGAGAGCAAGACTACTGGTCGATCCTCAGCAAACGCCCATCAACAAAGTACAGCGCCCGCTTACAGAAGTCCCCGTAGCACAGGAGCGTGGTCGTGTGTCCGGGGTCGGCGGATCGTCTGATGCCGTCTGGTTTGCCCCATGCGGCGATGCATTGCTCTTCCGAAAAGCCAAAACGAAGCTCTCCGTAGGCAATCAGGCGGCAGTCCTCTCGGCTCCAATCCTGGTGCCCCTGCCAGACGAGACCAGCCTGCGTCTTGAGCCATGCCGCGTCTTCCGCTTCGCGCTCGCGGGCGGCCTCTGTTTTTTGTCTGGCGATGACCTCCCGGAGTTTCTCCTTGCGCCAGGCGGCATCGCGCTGACGCGCCTGCTCCCGGACGACCTCCGCGGCGGTCATGGTGGGCGCGGGAGTCGGCTTCGGCCCAGTCGTTCGGCCCACCCAGCGGGCGATTGTCCCGACGCCCTGCACAAAGAGGCCCAACAAGACCGCGCCCCCGAGAAGCGTGAGACAACCCTTAGTCGCGTTAGGGATCGCCATGGTCACTCAGTTGAAGGCGATGGTACACCCAGCCGGGCCGTGACGGGCACGAGGTCCGAGACTAACTAAAACCTGTGCCGCGGCAGCCGCCCCGCGGCGTTATCACCCCCTGGGCCGCTGCGAGAGGCCGTCCGGGGGCTTTTCCCTTGATACCCATTTTAGGGGGCGCCCCGCCGGCGCCGCTCCTGCCGACGTCGTGGGCCCCTGGGCCGGCCGGTTGTCCGTCACCCGCCGTTCTATCGCGGATCTTGGGGCCTGGACGCGCGGTGGGTGCTACGGGTGCGAGAGGATGGCGCGGACGCGCTCACCAATGCCCTCGGCCAAGGCGACGTAAAGGTCACTGGCTCGCCTTAGCGACGCATGAGCCGCGGCGCTCTTCTCCGCGTCCGCTTCGATCTGCGTCGGCGAGAGCGTCACGCGAACGCAGGCGGAGATCAAGTCGCTCGCCAGGTCGCGCAGCGCACCGTCGAGGAGGCGCACCCGGAGTCGCTGGACGTCCCGGATGACATCCGCGGAGATATCGCCACCAATCTCTTCCGGCAACGGCCCACGCGGCCACCGGCCCGACTGGCGGAATTGGCTCTCCTCATAGGCGTTGGCCCGACCCGAATTCCGGATGAGCCGATGGCTGGCATCCTGCAGCTCGAGCAGCGTGTCGCGCTCGAAGTTGTCTCGGGCATCCTCTCGCGCGATCCGGCGAGCTTCAGCACGACCTTCGCGTTCTCGGCGCAGGGCCCGGCCATCCCGAAGCGCGTCTGCCACAAGTGCAGCGACGAAGCCGCCCAGCGTGCCAGCGATCGCTACCCAAGAGGGAACGGAGCCGTCCAAGGTTGCACCTCCTCGGGCGGGCGGCCTACGGCCGCACCACGCGGACCGTCCCGTCGGCGCCCTTCTCCTCGCGGAGCCCGTGCGCGACCATCGTCAGATAGTTGGCCCACTTGAGGTCATGCGCTACCCCGCGCAGGGTATCGAGGATCGCCTGCTCGTTGTCGGCAATCGCGTCCACCCGCTTCCGGATCCCGAAGATGGCGAACGGCAGGAACGTCCACAGAATGACCAGCACCACCACGACCACGACAACCACGATGGCGACAAGCCCGCCGCCGATGCCCATTGCTGTGCCCATTGTCTTCTCCCTACCGCCAGCCGATTTCCGCGCGTGTCCTTGCTACGTGGTCCGCGCCCGGATGGCTGATTAGCTTCGACCCCGTGAAAGTCTCTTCCTGCATCGGTGGTACAGCAAGACCGTACTCTGTGTCCTCGTCAACCAAAAACCCGTCCGCATCGAGGAACTTGATCGTCGCCTGCACGCTAATTGGCCGATCGGTGGTGTTGCGCAAGGTGAGTTTCCAGGCATACCGCGCCCAGACGTCGTTGTTCTCCGTGGTCCGAGAGTCGATCTCTACGATGTCTATGTCGTTGCGGCGGTCGACCGCCGGCGCCGGCACCGCGGTTGCGGGCTCCTCGGGGGTTTGTGCCGGGATCCTCTGCCGTCGCGCAGGTGGGCGATCGCGGGCCGGCTGACGCTCCTCGGCCACGGTCGCCGATGGCGGCGACGTCGCCCCGGGGGGATCGGCCCGCCGTGCCGAGTGGGTAGCAAGCAGCATAGCTACGCCGCCAAGCACAAGGCCCATAGCGAAGAACGTGACTTTCGTAACCGGATCGGTGGCCACGGCTGCCTCCGTCTTAGAAGCGGTGCTCAATTGCTGGTCATCATACACCCGGCGCTTATGGCCGCGCTGGTCGAACCCTGACACCCGATCAAAGGAGTGCCCCAGGAAGGCGGCGGCGCGGCCATCCCCGGACCGCCATCCGTCGCCTGTCCGTGTCAGGCGTACGCGTCCACGACCTGATAAACGACGCGTGTGACGCTATGTTGAACGTAAGGAGGTTCTATGACGAGACAGAGGTTGCTGGCGGCGATCAGTGCGGAGAAGGCACTGGCCACGCGAGACAAGTCAAGGTTGCGACGGCGAGGTCGCCTAGCAGGGCACAACCGGGCGCCTCCGGGCGCCCCTTCTATTTTCGGGCTCGGCGTTGAACCGGGGTTGAATCCGATCTTTCCCCAAAGTCCCGTGTGGTATGTAAGTCGTGGTGCCGGAGGAGGGAGTCGAACCCTCACGCCCTTGCGGACACGGGATTTTGAGTCCCGCGCGTCTGCCATTCCGCCACTCCGGCAACGTGAAACCTCGACAGCAGCGCAGCGCCTGGAGTGTAGCAAACGGTCGGCCCGTCAATCACCGCGAGGCGGCTCGCTCGCCGCGGGGGCGGGGGGTCTCGCCAGATGTCGGGGTCTCGAGTCGCGCGTCTGCCATTCCGCCACTCCGGCACGCTGCTGCGACGAACGGCCCGCGAAGTGTAGCAAAGGACGTGCCCCGAAGACCGAAGAGGCGTGGCCAGTGGCCAGTGACCGGTGGCCAGCAAAGACAGGGGTCCGGGCTCTGGGCACCGGGTTCCGGATCGATTGTGCTCCGTGGTCCGCAAAGACACACGCCCGGCCGGGGGCGTGCGGCCGCGCCGGCGCCAGCCGCGCGGCCTCGAGCGCCTCATCCGAAGGCCACCGCTCCATCGAAGGCAGGGCCGCGCTCCTTGCGGCGTGTAGCCGCGCTGCCGCCGTTGGGCCAGATGCAAGGCGGACGAGGCGGGAGGAGCGGAGCGTGCCTGGAAGGCACGTGAGCATCCGATCCGCCGAGCCCAACGCAGCAGATGGTCCGACGCCGGCAGCGCCCTTGTCGCGAGACTCTTCTACAATCGGAGCATGGCTACCACCGTCGAGCAGATCCACACCGCGCTCGCTTCCGCCTACCCCCTCATCATGGTGCTCTCCAACGAGGAGGACCGCATCGAGCGGTTGATCCAGCGCTTCGCCGCCGCGGCGAAGCCGCAGCCGCTGCCGGTCGCCACCTGGAACTGTCTCGACGGCCTCTCCGGCCAGCCCGCCACCGAGGACCCGATCGCCGCGCTGCGTTGGCTGGAGACGCAGGGGCCGCGCGGTTTCTACGTCTTCAAGGACCTGCAGGCGCTGCTGCCGGGGAACCGCCCGCTGCTGCGGCGCCTGCGCGATACCGCGGCCGCGATCCGCAACACCGGCCGCTTCCTCTTTACGCTCGCCCCCGACGGCGAGGTGCCGTACGAGATGAAGCCTCTCACCTACGTCGTGACCTCGCTGTTCCCCGACGAGAGCGAGGTCGGGGCGGTCGTCGCCGCCGTCCTGCAGCAGACCGGCCGCACGGCCGACCCCGATCGAGCGCAGATCCTGGTCGGCGCGCTGCGGGGGATGTCGCTGCTCGAGGTCGAAAGCCTGCTGCGCCGCCTCCTCGCTCGCCACCAGGCGGTGGACGACGCGTTCATGGCGGAGGTGCTCGCCGAGAAGGAGCAGATCATGCGCAAGGAGGGGATCCTGGAGTTCGTCCCTCCGATCCGCGCTCTCGGCGACCTCGGCGGCCTCGACCAGCTCAAGGTATGGGTGCGGCAGCGCGCCTCGCTGTTCACCCCGCAAGCGATGGCACAGGGGCTGCCGCGGCCCAAGGGCGTCCTGCTCATGGGCATGTCCGGTTGCGGCAAGTCGCTGGCGGGGAAGGTCATCGTCATCGAGGTGAATCTGCCTCTGTTCCGCCTCGACATGAACCTCGTGTTCGCTGGGGTGCAGGGCTCGCCGGAGTGGGTGTTCCACCGCGCGCTCGAGGCCGTCGAGGCGGTGGCGCCAGCGGTGCTGTGGATCGACGAGATCGAGATGGGTGTCGCCGGGTACGCCGAGGGGCAGACCGGCTCGATGACGCGCATCTTCTCGACGTTCCTCACCTGGATGCAGGAGCACCGCGCCGATGTGTTCGTCGCCGCCACCGCCAACCGCATCAACCTGCTCCCCGCCGAGATCATCCGCAAAGGACGGTTCGACCAGGTGTTCTTCGTCGAGCTGCCGAACGAGGAGGAGCGCAAGGAAATCCTCGGCATCCACCTGCGCGCGCAGGCGCTCGACCCCGGCAAGTACGACCTCGTGCTCCTCGCCTCCGCCGGACGCGGGTGGAACGGGGCCGAGATCGAGCAGGCCGTGGTCTCGGCGCGCATCGCCTGCAACGCGGAAGGCCGCCCCGTCGAGGAACGCGACCTGCTCACCGCCATGGGCCAGATCGTGCCGCTGTCGACCACGATGTCGGAGCAGATCAAGGCGATCCGCTCGTGGGCGCGCACCCGCGCACTCCCCGCGACCACCCCCGGCCGGCCAGAGATGTGAACAGCAGGGCGAAAGGTAGAGGGCGCGAGCGAAAGGGGAAAGGGAAGACCAGGCGAGCGAGGGACCCCGTCGCCAGTCCTGGCCTTCCTTCTTCCGTCTACCTTCTCCCGTCCATCTACTTCTCGACGGGTGCGGTCGGCCGCGGGTCAGGGGCCGCCTGGGTTGCGCCTTCCGCCAGCGGGGCCGCCCGGCCGCCGACCAAGATGATGCTGGCGCCGGTGTCGGGGGCGGTGAGCAGGCCGGCGCACGGGCGGGGCTGGCCGCCGCCGTGGGAGGCGAGCAGGTCGAGCACCCACTTCTCCTCGGCGTGCCGCGCCCCCCTCAGACGCCCGCCGGCGTGCGGGACGGCCACACAGAACAGGAGGTCGCCCTGGGTCGTGCGCGCGATCCCGGCGAGCACGGCGATCCCGCCGTCGGTGGTGGTGAGCGTGCCCGTCTTGCCGACCACGGCCGTCGTGTTGGGCCCGTCGGCGAGCTCGGGGAACTGATGCGTCACGGTGCCGGGGTCGCAACCGGCGACCGGAAGCAGCGACTCGACTGGTAGGTGGAAACGCTCGCACGCGGCTCTGAACCGGCGCAGCAGGTGCACGATCAGCCGCGGCGTGAGGCGGTTCTCGCCCAGACCGGAGGCGGTTTGCAGCTCGACGGCGGCGCGCGGCACGCCGCACTGCTCGGCCACGAACGCGGCCAGCTCGTCAACCGATCCGATGGTCGAGGCGATCCGCTCGATATCGTTGTTCGAGTAGCAGTTGAACCGCCGCAACGTGTCCACGAGCGTCTGTGAACGGTGAACGACGAGCATCTGGCCCGGCTCGGCGTGGCCGTTAACGCCGATGCCGCGCTCGATCACCACGCGCGGCGGTCG
>JAJXUY010000060.1 GCA_021782525.1 Acidobacteriota bacterium
AACTGCTCGCGCGGGCGACGCAGCAGGCGAGCGCGGCGGATGTCGGGCGGTTGCTGCGGGCGTTCGCCGCGAGCGCGGCCGGCCGCGACCTCCTCGACGCGGAGCTGGTGCGCCTGGGCTCGACGGCGCGCTCGAAGGACGAGGCGATCCGGGAGCTGATCGGTCTGCTGCGCGCCGCTGGGCGTGTCGGCGACCCCGACGCGCTCGAGGACGCGGTGTGGCAGCGCGAGGCGACGTACTCGACCGGGGTCGGGTTCGGCGTCGCGATCCCGCACGGCAAGACCGACGCGGTGCTCGCGACCTCGATCGCGGTCGCGACCTACCCGGACGGCGTGGCGTGGGGGTCGCTCGACGGGGAACCGGTCACGATGGCGATCCTGGTCGCGGTGCGCGCGAGCGACCCCGGCGACACGCACCTGCGCGCGATCGCCGCGCTGTCGCGGCGGCTGATGGACGATGATGTGCGCACCGCGCTGCTGGCGGCCGCGAGCGCGGCCGAGGTGGTCGCGCGGCTGCGCGGCGCGGTGGACGCGCCGTGAAACTCCGCACCATGGGAGCGGCAAGGAGGCTGGTCATGCGGACGGCAGCGCTCATCTTCGCAGGCTCGATGCTGGCGGCGTGCGCCGCGACGGCGGCGGACGCGCCGCCGCTGCCCGCCACCCCGCCCGACGTGTACGTGGTCGCCACCTCGCACCTCGACACGCAGTGGCGGTGGACGATCCAGGACACGATCGACGACTTCCTCCCGCTGACGATGCGCGGCAACTTCGCGCTGTTCGAGAAGTACCCCGGCTACGTCTTCAGCTTCGAGGGGGCGTTCCACTACATGCTGATGAAGGAGTACGACCCGGCGGACTTCGCCCGCGTCAAGGCGTACGTCAAGGCGGGCCGCTGGAAGGTGGCCGGGAGCTGGGTCAACGCGGTCGACACCAACATCCCCTCCCCCGAGTCGCTGATCCGCCAGACCCTCTACGGGAACGGGTTCTTCCGCCGCGAGCTCGGCGTCACCTCGCGCGACGTCTACCTCCCCGACTGCTTCGGCTTCGGTTTCGCCCTTCCGGCTGTCGCCGCGCACTGCGGCCTCGTCGCGTTCTCGACGCAGAAGCTCACCTGGGGCAGCTCGATCAAGATCCCGTTCGACGTCGGCGTGTGGGAGGGGGTGGACGGCTCCAGCCTGATCGCGGCGCTCAACCCCGGCGACTACGCCTCCGAGCTGGCAGGGAACATCACCCTCGACCCCGAGGTCTACGCCGTCACCGACCGGCAGGTCGCGCTCACCGGCGTGCCGGTCGCGTTCAAGTACTTCGGCACCGGCGACGTCGGCGTGCCGCCGATCGACTCCTCGGTCGCGTGGCTGCAGCAGAGCCTGGCCGGCCCCGGCCCGGCGCGGGTGCACAGCGCCGCGCCCGACGAGATGGCGCTCGCGATGATGGCGAGCCACGGCGGCCGCGCGCCTGAGGGGCTGCAGCGCTACCGCGGCGAGTTCCTGCTTACCCGCCACGGCACCGGCTGCTACACCTCGCAGGCCGCGATGAAGCGCTTCAACCGCAAGAACGAGCGCCTCGCCGACGACGCCGAGAAGGCGGCGGTCGCGGCGTGGTGGCTCGGCGGGATCGCGTACCCGCGCGAGCGTCTGGACGACGCCTGGCTGCGCGTGCTCTGGCACCAGTTTCACGACGACCTCACCGGCACCTCGATCGCCGGCGCGTACGTGTTCTCCTGGAACGACGAGACGATCGCCGGCAACGAGTTCGCCGACGTGCTCTTGCAGGGGGTCGGCGCGGTGGTCACCGCGCTCGACACGCGTGGTGACGGCGCCGCGCTCGTCGTCTTCAACCCCCTCGCCGTCGCGCGCGAGGACGCGGTCGCGGCCGAGGTGCGCTTCCCCGGCGGCGCCCCGCGCGCCGTGCGCGTGACCGGCCCCGGCGGCCGCGAGGTGCCGGCGCAGGTCGACTCGATCGACGGAGACGTGGCCCACGTCGTGTTCGTCGCCCGCGTCGCGCCGCTCTCGTTCTCGACGTTCACCGTGTCGCCGGCATCCGCGCCCGCGCCCGCCGGGGAGCTGCGTGTCGGGCGCGACACCCTCGAGAACGCGCGCTACCGCGTCCGCCTCGATGCGGCCGGCGACGTCGCCTCGGTGTTCGACAAGACGCTCGGCCGCGAGCTGCTCGCCGCGCCGCTCGCGCTCCAGCTCATCGACGACCGGCCGCTGCGCTGGCCGGCGTGGGAGATCCAGTACGACGCGATCGCCGCGCCGCCGCGGGCGACGGTCGCCGGCCCGGCCGCGGTGCGGGTCGTCGAGGACGGCCCGGCGCGCGTCGCGCTCGAGGTCGTGCGCCACGCCGGCGGCTCCACGTTCACCCAGCGCATCAGTCTGGCCGGCGGCGGCGCCGGCGACCGCCTCGAGATCCGCAACGACATCGACTGGCGCACAAAGGAGACGCTCCTCAAGGCGGCGTTCCCGCTCGCCGCCGCGAACGAAATGGCGACGTACGACCTCGGCCTCGGCACCGTGCAGCGCCCGACCGACCGCCCCAACCGCTACGAGGTGCCGGCGCAGGAGTGGGCCGACGTGACCGACGCCTCCGGCGCGTTCGGCGCCGCCGTGCTCAACGACAGCCGCTACGGCTGGGACCGCCCGGACGAGCACACCCTTCGCCTCACCCTGATTCACACGCCGCGCGTTCCCCCGGGCACGAGCTGGCCGCTCGAGCAGGGTTCCAACGACCTCGGGCACCACCGCGTCCTCGTCGCACTCGCCGGGCACACCGGCGACTGGCGCGCGGGGCGCGTCGTCTGGGCGGGCGACCGTCTCAACCAGCCGCTGCTCGCCTGGCAGGCGCCGGCGCACACCGGCCCGCTCGGGCGCTCGTTCGAGCTCCTGCGCCTGAGCACCCGCGACGGCGGCGAGGCGCCGGTCGCGGTGCGGGCGCTCAAGCTCGCGGAGGGGAGCGACGACGTCGTGGTCCGCCTGCAGGAGCTGTCGGGCGCGGCGGTCGATGGCGTCCACCTCTCGTTCGCCCGGCCCGTGCTCGCCGTGCGTGAGCTGGACGGCGCCGAGGAGCCAATCGCCGAGCACGGCGGCGGCGCGATCCCGACGGCCGCCCCGCCCCGCCTCGCGCTCGACGGCGGCGAGGTCGTGCTCGACTTTCTCCCCTACCGGCCGCGCACGCTCGCGCTGCGCCTCGCGGCGCCGCCCACGACCGTCGCGGCGCCGCGCGCCGTCCCGCTCGCGCTCCCGTTCGACCGCGCCGGGGTCACGCCGGACGGCGCCCGCACCGACGGCGACTTCGACGGGCAGGGACACACGGTCGCCGGCGAGCTGCTCCCCGCCACCGTCGTCTCCGCCGGGATCCCGTTCCGCACCGGGCCGCGGGCGCCGGGCGCCAGGAACGTCCTCGACGGCCGCGGCCAGACGTTGACCCTCCCCGCCGGCGAGTTCAACCGCGTCTACCTGCTCGCGGCCGCCGTCGGCGGCGACCGCTTCGCCACGTTCGAGGTAGGCGGCGCCCCCGTGCGCCTCCTCGTCCCCGACTGGGCCGAACCGGTCGGGCAGTGGAACAGCCGCGTCGTCGCCGGCACGATCGTGCAGGACCCCGCCCGCATCGCGCCCGCGTACGCCAAGACCGTCCCGGTCGGGTGGATCGGCAACCACCGCCACGACGCCCGCGGCGAGAACGAGGCGTACGTCTTCACCGAGTTCTTCCGCCTGCGCCTCGACCTGCCGCCCGGGGCGCGCACGGTGACGCTGCCCGACGACGGCCACGTCCGCATCCTCGCCGCCACCGCCGCCAGCAACCAGGACGACGACGTGATCGCGGCGCAACCGTTCACCGATCCGACCACCGGGACCGTCGTACACTTCGCGGCGCCGCAGGGGCCCTTCATCGGCCGCACCGCGGTCGAGCTCACCTCGCCGAACCCCGGCGCGACGATCCGCTATACGCTCGACGGCGGCGAACCGACGGCCTCTTCGCCCGCCTTCACCGGGCCGATCACCCTCGAGCGCACGACCACCGTGAAGGCGCGCGCGTTCGCCCCCGGCCTCGACGATCGCTTCGTCGCCACCGCGACGTACACGCGGGTCGAGGAGAAGCCGGCCGCGGCCGTCGCTACGGCCTCGCTCGCGCCCGGCCTCGCCTGCCGCGCGTACGCGGGCGACTGGCGCACGCCGCCCGACTTCTCCGTGCTCAAGCCGACCGGCGAGCTGACGCTCGCGAGCGTCGGTCCCCCCGCCCTGCCCTCGCTCGAGCACTTCGGCATGGCGTGCAGCGGCTACCTCGACGTGCCGGCCGACGGGCTCTACACCTTCAAGCTGCGCTCCGAGGACGGCAGCGCGCTGCGCCTCGACGGCGACCTCGTCGTCTTCAACGAGAGCCCCGACTTCATCAGCCGCTTTGGCAAGGCCGCGCTCAAGGCGGGGTTGCACAGGGTCGAGGTGGACTACGTCCACCGCACCTTCGTCGCCGGCCTCGCGCTCGCGATGAACGCGCCGGGACAGCCGCTCGCCGAGGTCCCCGCGAGCCGGCTGTTCCACCCGCGGCCGGCGCGGTAGCGGCGCTCGACGCACGGCCGGAGTGTCACGGCGGGCTCGCAACGAGGCACAATGGGTGCGTCGCGCGGGTCGGCCCGTACGGCGGCGCGCCGGGCCGGCGGGTGGCGAAGGAGGCGGCGATGGTCCAGTCACAGCTGTTCGAGGCGGCGAAGGGCAAGGAGGTCGAGGTGCTCCTGGCCGGCCAGCAGGGCCGCATCGCGGGCACCCTGGTGTCCGTCGGACCCGACGCCCTCCAGCTTCGGGACGGGCCAGACGACGTCTGGGTGAGCCTGGCGGCGGTCGTCGCGGTCAGGGTCCACGCGCGCGCGCCGGAGACGACGAGCGCCGGCTCGAGACCGGCGACGCCGGCGATGCGATCCGTCACGCTCTATTGCCGGCAGTGCGGCTACGAACGGGTCGGTCGCGAGCCCGCCTCCGGCGAGGAGCCGCAGCCCGCGGCCGCGGGAGCGCGCGCGACGGCCGACACGTGCCCCGTCTGCGGCTCCACCCGCTGGACGCGCGAGCGCCCGCAGCCGTAGGCCTCGCCGCGGCCGACGCGAGAGCGTGGCCGCGGGCCGCAGCACCCGGCCGACAGCACGATCGATCCGGCGCCGAACCGGGCTCGCCCCGAGCCGCTTCGCACCGACGCCGCCCGCAACGACCCACGAGGGCGTCGTCGTGGCGCCGGACCGCCGGCCCGCCGGCGCCCTGGCCGAGGCGGGAGCCGCCGTGGCCGCTCGTGACGGCCGTGAGAGCTCTCGGCCCCTGGGCATGCTGAACTTCCAGGCCCACACAGGCGTCCCTGCCGACCTCGTCAACTTCGGCGGAGCAGAATTGTCACAGGTACTGGTCCTCAGCGTGCGGGCCTCTGAGAGGGCCACCTCTGAAAGGGTTCATCGCCGGACCCTGCTGACCACATCCGCGTTTCCGTCGTGCCCGCATCCCGCGATCTTGCTATCTCACTACCTGGCGGCAGGCACTTTCTTGTCCGTTCCATGTTGCCTTACCCTGCGGGGATGGGACGCTCTACATGCACCACCGTTGTTGCCCGGGCGATGCCGCCGTCAAGGCGGAAACTCTCGGCACACGTTGGGGACATGTCCAAGAACTTGACGGGGCAGGATCGTGACGGCGTATGATTAGAGTAGCAAAACTTGTGCTTTTCTCATGAACCTATCGAACGCCTGGAAGGAGGTTCAAAATGACGAGTCCAATTTCGAGGTTCGTTCTTCCCCTTGCTGCGGCTCTGTGGACTGTTCTTGCCGCGACTGCGTCGTCGCAGCCACAGGTGACCAAGCGCGCCCTCATGGAATCGGTCAATGCGCTGCCGGCTGCGGTCCTGGCGGTGCCCCACACGGTGGTGCGGACAACTTCCGCGACGCAGGCGGAGGCGGAGGCTCTGTTCGCGGCTTCGGACGCGGCTGTTTATCTGCCGGACAAGGGCGTGATCCTGTCGCTCGTCAGTGGTGACGTGGCATCTCCTTGGAGCGCCGCTTTCGAAAGAGCCGATGCGCACTTCAAGGGAGGGCCCACGCTTAAGGCAGGCACCACGTCACTCGTCGCAAGGACGCAATCACTCGGAGAGAGCACGCTGGCCGAGTTCGCAGCTCACATCGAGACGACGATCGCTGAGGCCAGATTGGAGCCGGGAGCCAATTACCTCGTCAAGTTCCCAAGCGTGAAGGAACGGCCGGTTGCCGAGGGCCGCTTTCAGGCCAAAGTCAACTCGCTACCTGTCAAGGCGCTGGATACGAACTACTATCTCCTTCAGGATTTCGAGGGTGATGTCTGGTCGTACTGGAGCCGCGGCGACAACACCGGGGGACAGTATCGGTGGGCCGTAACGAACTGTACGGCGCACTCGGGGTACTACAGCGCCAACCCAGTACGTGGAGGAACCCAGGGGGCGTATCTAGGTTGTTCCGCAAACTACCCACCGTCGGTTGAGACCTGGATGTACTCCCAGCTATGCCAGACCATTCCCGCCGATTGGTATGCCTGGGGCTCCGTGTATATCACGGGCACGATAGGGACGGGGGCGGATGACTATTTGGCGTTCTACGCATCAGACCAATCGGGTCAACACCTGTACGGCTACAGCTTCTATGGCACTTGGCAAGGGTGGTTCAAGATTGCAGCGAACCTAAGGCAGTGGTACGTCCTTGGCGACCTCGGTCAATACGCGTGCAACACCTTCTACATCGATTTCTCGAGCTCGGCTAACACACCCGCCGGTGCCGGGCCATATGTTGACGACATCGAGTTCGACGTCGGGCCGACCGCCACCACCACTGGCCAGTCTCAGGCATTTGCCAACCCGGCTGTCGGCCAGGCGCCACTGACCGTCAGCTTCACCGGAGTCACCGACCTGACGTCCGGTACGTTCCACTGGGACTTTGGCGACGGAAGCACCTCGACCGCCATGGCCCCTGTGCACATCTACACCACGCCGGGGACGTATGTGGCAGAGTTCCGAGCCGCGTACGGCGGTGTCGTAGGCTTTGCAGACATCACCGTCACCGTGCAGCCGGCTCCAGCCTGTTCCTATGGCCTCTCGGCCACCAGTCAGAGCTTCGCCGCGGGCGGCGGTACTGGCACGGTCAACGTAATCACCGGAGCCACCTGCTCATGGACAGCGTCGAGCAACGCGTCGAGCTGGCTGCACGTGACCCGCGGGGCGAGCGGGACCGGGAACGGGACGGTTGGGTTTGCTGTGGACGCGAACACCGGGAGCAGCCGATCCGCCAGCCTCACCATCGCGGGGCAGACGTTCACCGTCACCCAGGCTGCGCTGACGTGTTCCTATTCGCTCACACCCACAAGTGTGAACTTCCTGGCGACGGGTGGGACTGGAATCTTCACGGTGACCTCACCCACGGGCTGCCAATGGGGCGCGGCCTCGCAGGCGGCGTGGATCAGCATCACGGCCGGCTCGAGCGGTACCGGCAGCGGCACCATTTCGTACTCGGTGCAGGCCAACACCGGCAACGCTCGCACCGGAACGATCACGGTCGCGGGGCAGACGTTCACCATCAACCAATCAGCCGGGGGCTCGGCGTACACGTATTCCTACTGGGTGCCAGTGGCGAGCCACGCGAACGGCCTCAACCAGAGCCGGTGGCGGAGCGATCTCGGGTTGCTCAACACCGGCAGCGTCACGGCCAACGTCCAGCTCAAGTTCTTCGGCGGCAACTCCGTGAGCACCACGACCTACGTCGCGCCGCAGGCGCAATCGATCCTAGTTGACATCGTTGGTCAGATGAACGCGAGTGGCTCGGGCCCGATCGAGGTTCTCTCGGACCAGCCGCTCAA
>JAJXUY010000061.1 GCA_021782525.1 Acidobacteriota bacterium
GCGCGCCGAGGCGCCGGCCTCGCCACGCGCCGGCGCCGGGCTAGGCCGTGCCGGCGACATGGGACCCGATGTTGGTCATCTGCCCCGTCCACCCGCGGTCGTTCATGCGCAACGCCTCGGCGCGCCGGTGCAGCGGGATGCGGTCGAACCCGGACTCGGCCACCGTGAACCGGGTCCCCTCGGGGACGTCCGCAAGCTCGAACACCACGAGCGTCATCTCCTCCCCGGCGTAGTCCTGCTCCGGATCGATGGGGTACGGATGCCAGCGGAACGAGAGCAGCCGCTCGGCCTCGACCCTGTCGATGACGATCTCCATCGTGATGTGTTCGTAGCCGGGGACCGTGAGCTTGCCGCGCACCGTCACTCCCGGAGCGAACGACGCGCCGGTGAAGTCGACCCCGAACCATGAGCCGAACTCCTCCGCGTCGGAGACGGCGCGCCAGACCCGCTCCCGCGGGGCGCGCAGGACGATCCGCTTCTCGATCCGATCCGTGGCGCCGGTCATAGGCGACCTCCAGGTTCCAGCATGGGGCATCTCCGGCATAAATGCAACTCAACGGTTGCGCAATTACTCGAGGCAGCGTGCGGGCCTCGGATGCCGGGCCGGGGATCGCCGGACCCGACGCCTTCGCGCGCGGCCGGGCTCGGAGGTAAGATGGCGCGCCTCGCATGACGACGCTGGCCCGTAAGCTCCGCGCGTTCGACTACTTCGCTCTCGGCTTCGGCAGCATGATCGGCGCCGGGTGGCTGGTGGTGATGGACGACTGGTTGGGGCGCGGCGGCCCCGCCGGCGCGATGCTGGCGTTCGCGCTCGGCGGGCTGCTGCTGCTGCCGATCGGCTACGTCTACGGCCGGCTCGTCATCGCCATCCCCGACGCGGGAAGCGAGATCGCCTACACGGCCCGCGTGTTTCCCCGCGCCGTGAGCTTCGGCACGGGATGGATGATGACGCTGGCGTACCTCGTGGTCTGCCCGTGGGAGGCGATCGCGATCGGACGGCTGGCGGGGTACGTCCTTCCCGCAATGAACACGCACCCGCTGTACTCCGTGGCGGGGCAAGCCGTCTACCTGCCGCACCTGGTGCTGGGACTGGCGCTGACCGCGCTGCTGACGCTGGTCAATGTGCGCGGTGTGCGTCTCTCCGCCAGCGTGCAGTCGTGGGCGACGGGTGCGGTGCTCGTGCTGTTCCTGGTGTTCGGCGCGTTCGGGGCGGCGCGCGGCTCGGCCGCGAACTTCTCGCCGCCGTTCGCCGCCGGAGGGGCGCTGGTCTCGATCGTGCTCGTGTTGCAGATCGTGCCGTACTTCATGTCCGGCTTCGAGTCGATCCCGAAGTGCGTCGAGGAGGCGAGCCCGGGGGCCGGGGAGAGCAGCCTGTTCCGCGCCATCCTGATCGCGCTGGCGGTCGGCGCGGTGTTCTACGTCGCGGTGATCGCGGTGGTCGCGTTCGTCTCGCCGTGGCAGGCGCTGCTGGGGGAGAGGTTCGCGACGGCGGTGGCGTTCGAGCGCGCGTTCCACGCGCGCTGGATCGTGGACCTCATCCTGACGACCGCGGTGATCTCGCTGCTCAAGGTGTTCAACGGGAACTTCATCGCCGCCAGCCGGCTGCTCTTCGCGATGGGGCGCGGCGGGCTGATCGACGAGCGCGCCGGGCGGGTACACCCCGGCTACCGGACGCCGTCGCTCGCGGTGGCGTTCGTGGGCCTCGCGACCGCGGCCGGGGTCTTCCTCGGCGGCTCGGTGCTGGTGCCGATCGCCGAGGTCGGCTCGCTCGCCGCGGTGACCGGGTGGCTCGCGAGCTGTGCCTCGTACCTCGCCGTCGGCGAGACCGGACGGCGGCGCGCCGTCGCCGCGGTCGGGGTTCTTGTGACGCTCGCGCTGCTCGCGCTCAAACTCCTGCGGATCGCGCCCGGCCACTTCACGCGCTGGGAGTGGCTGGCACTGGGCGCATGGGCGGCGCTCGGCCTGGCATTGCGGCTGTCCGGCGGCAAGCCGGCGGCGCACGCCTCGAGCAGCACCGGAACGTCTTGAGGCCGCGGCCCGTCGCCGCCGGCCCGGGCGGGCGAACCCGAGCGAGCCGGACGACGTACTCAACCAAGGGAGGTTGAGCGATGATCAGTCGGATCTGGCACGGGTGGACGACTCCGGCGAACGCCGACGCGTACGAGACGCTGCTGCGGGAGGAGATCTTCGTCGGGATCGAGAACCGCCGCATCCCCACGTTCAGGAGCATCCAGCTCCTGCGCCGCGCCGTCGGCGACGAGGTCGAGTTCGTCACGGTCATGCTCTTCGAGTCACTCGACGGCGTCCGCGAGTTCGCCGGCGACGACTGCGAGGCGTGCGTGGTCCCGCCGAAGGCGAGAGCCGTGCTGAAGCGCTTCGACCTGCGCTCGCAGCACTACGAGCTCCTGGTCGAGCGGCACGCCCGGATCGGGGACTGACCGGCGGCGAGGAGGACGCCCACTCCCGCAGGGGACGGGCCGTCCGCCGGACGAGGCATGGCTGTCGCTGCGCGCCCAACGCGGCGAGCTGTTCGTGCTCGCCCTCCCGCTCGATGGGACCAAGCTCGTCGACGTGGAGGTCAGCCACACGGGCCGCGGCGGTCGCTTTCGGGCCGGCTCGTTGATGACCAGGCGACGCTCTCCTGGATCGCGCGGTCCGGGCGCCGCGTGACCGGGCGGCACCTTGACGAGGGCCGGGCCGGGACCTAGATTCGACTCACAAGCAGAAAGGAGGTCGCGAGGAGCCGCTCGGACGTGGAAGGGCAGCGTGTTGGGTGGCGTTGAGGCCTCGACTCGACCCGGAGTTCTGGTCACCGACGGGTCGGGTAGCCAATGGTGAAACCGGCAACGCGGCTTGTTGCCGGTGTGCATTCTGGTGACCTGACCTGCCGGTAGCCTTGCAAAACAACAGGAGAAGAGGGAGAGACGCACGACCGATCGTGCGGGCCGCGTGCGCCTGCGTGACCCAGCCATGGAAAGAGCCGCGCGCGGTGCCGGGCCAATGGATGCGGGAGGAGGGTGAAGACATGAACGGGACAAGGCCAACAGTCGCCGGCCCTTGGAGGTTGCTCCTGCCGGCCGTGGTGCTCTCGCTCACCTTGCCATCGGGCGGAACGGCCATGGCCGCTCCGGCGGGGACGTTCCCGGAGTTCCTCCCGATGTCGGGCGCCGTCAGGGGTGTCGAGGCCGACAAGGTCGGCAACGTCTACGTGAGCGTCGGACAGGGCAGCGGCGCCAGCGAGCACATCCTGGTCTGGAAGTTCTCGCCGAACGGGGGCGGGCCCTCGTTCGTCGCCGACCTTGGCCAGGGGACGATCGGAGGCCTTGCCTCCTCCGCCGACGGCGACCTCTATGTCGCCATGGCGGCCGGGCTCGACCGGGGAGTCTGGCGGATCGACCGCTACGGCGAGGTCGAACTCCTGCCGGGCAGCAACCAGATCTTCTTCGCGAACGGCCTCGCGTTCGACGGCCGGGGCACGCTCTATGTCACGGAGTCAGTTTCGCTGGACGGGCACGCGCCTCCGAGCGGGTCCGGGGGCGTGTGGCGGATCCCTCGCGGAGGGCAGGCGGAGCTGTGCCTGCGCGACGACCTCCTCAGGGGGACCGGAGCGCTGGGCCAGCCGGTCTGGCTGGGGGCGAACGGCATCGATTACTACCACGGCCACCTCTACGTGACGAACACAGAGAAGGGGACGCTGGTCCGGATCCCGGTGTTGCCGGACGGGAGCCTCGGCCCGCCCGAGCTGTGGGCGACGCTCCAGGACGTGCCGGAATCGCCGCTGTATCGCGCTCCGCTTCCGGTCGCCGGGGACGGCGTGGTCCTCGACGTGCAGGGCAACGCCTACGTGGCCGTGCTGACCCGGTCGGCGGTCGTCCGCATCGATGGCCGAGACCTCTCCCAGGAGACGATCGCAGCGTTCCAGGTCGTCGCGCACGGATCGATCCCGCACGCCCCGCTCGACTTTCCCGCCAGCCTCCATCTCGGCACCGCGAGCGGCGAGAGAGCGAACCTCTTCGTGTCCAGCCTGGGGATGGGAAGCGTGCTGGTGCCGGCGCTGCCGTGGGCGGGCCCGAGCCTGGTGAAGGTCGACGCGGGCGTGCCGGGCGGCCCTCGTCGCCCAGAACCTGGTGATGGAGGTCGCTACTTCCAAAAGGAGACGGGCGCGCCGGGCGGCCCGTTCCGCTAGACCGAGCGCTGGTCCGCTTGGCCGCCGGTCACGGTTCCCGGCGGTCACTCTCCCGGCCGGCGGGCGGGACCCGCCGGCCGGGAGGCCGGGAACGAGACGCCAGGCGTCAGCGGTTCGCCTCGGGCCTGGCCTGACGCGCGTCCGCAATCCACCGCTCGACGACGCCGTCGAGGACCGTGAGCGGCAGCGACCCGTGCTCGAGGACGGCGGCGTGGAACTCCTTCAGACTGAACTCCGGCCCGAGCTCGCGCTCGGCCTGCCGGCGCAGCTTTTCGATTTCGATCTCGCCGATCATGTACGACAGCGATTGCCCGGGCCAAGCGATGTAGCGGTCCACCTCCGTGTTGATGTTCTGCAGGGAAAGCGCGGTGTTGTCCTCGAAGTAGGTGACGGCCCGCGCGCGGCTCCAGCCCTGGGAGTGGATGCCGGTGTCCACCACCAGCCGGACCGCGCGCCACATCTGCCAGTCGAGGTAGCCGAACTCGGAGTAGGGATCGGGGTAGAGCCCCATCTCCTTGCACAGCGTCTCGGTGTAGAGCCCCCAGCCCTCGCCGTACGAGCTGTAGTAGTCGAAGCGGCGGAACTCCGGCAGCCCTTTGAGCTCCATGGCGATCGCCATCTGCAGCTGATGGCCGGGCCGGCCCTCGTGGCAGGTCAGCACCGGGATGTCGTACTTCGGGCGGCTCTCCGGCTTGTAGAGGTTGACGTCGATGTACCCCGCGACGCTGCCGTCGCCAGCGGGAGGCACGGAGTAGGCGGGGTAGGTGTCGGGCGCGAGCGCCGCCGGGATCGGGCGGACGCCGTAGGTGACGCGCGGCAGCAGGCGGACGGGGAAGTACTGCACGAGCAGCGGGTCCACCTGCTTGGCCTGCGCCCGGTAGGCCTCGAGCAGGTCCTGCGGGTCCTTGTAGTAGAAGCGCGGGTCGGTGCGCAGGAAGTGATGGAACTCCTGGTCGTCGCCCTTGAAGCCGGTCTTCTTGATCACCCGCTCCATCGCCGCGCGGATCTCGGCCACCCGGCGCAGGCCGATCTGGTGGATCTGCTCCGGTGTCAGGTCGGTCGTGGTGTACTTGCGGACCTGGTACGCGTAGTACGCCTTGCCGTTCGGCAGCGCCTCGGCGGCGATCGTCGTGCGGCAGTGGGGCAGATAGTCGTGATCGAAGTACTGCTCCAAGCGCCGGTACGCGGGGGTCACCACGTTCGCGATCGCGGCGAGGGCGTTCGCGCGCAGCTGTGCCTGCTGGGCGGCCGGGATGATCTCGGGCATCTGCTTGAACGGGGCGTAGAACGGGCTGTCCTCCGGCTTGTCGACGACGTTGGCGGCGATCTGGTGCGGGATCCGCTCCATCACGACCCGCGGCCGTGTCATGCCGTCCGCGACGCCCTGCTGCAGCAGCGCGATCGTCTTCTCCACGAACGGCGCGAACGTCTGCAGCCGCTCGACGTAGTGCTCGTAGTCGGCGGCGTTCTCGAAGCGCAGCGAGCGGGTCAGCGAGGCGAGCGTCTGGATGCCGCCGAGCTGGTCCAAGGGCATGAGGTACGTCTTCAAGTCGTACCCCTGCAGCCGCACCTCGGTGCGGTAGCGGAACAGGTCGTAGCTGATCCGGTCCTCGCCCGTGAGCTGGGAGCGGTCGATGGCGGCCAGGTCCTTCACGGCTTGTTGGTCCTCCGCGTGCCCCCGCGCCAGGGCAGCCGGGCTCAGGTCGGGCCAGACGCCGTCGTACTCGTGGTGGCCGTCCGCGGAGGCCTCGAGCGGGTCCTCGCGCATCTCGCGCTGCCACTCGCTCGCGAACAGCCGGTGCAGCGCGCCCGCCGCGTCGTCCCCGGGCGTCTCGATGGACGCGGCCCGGCCTGGGGCACCTGCCAGCAGCGCGGTCACCGCCACCACGACGACAGGAAGCCTGTGAAACATCGGTCACCTCCGGCGCGCCGCCGGCGACCGAGCGTGGCATCCAACCCCTCGGCCGGCGGCGTCTC
The DNA here is from genome assembly GCA_021782525.1 of Acidobacteriota bacterium. The sequence continues at coordinate 6,164 of JAJXUY010000061.1, forward strand.
GCGAAGCATACCCGCTGGCGGCGGCGGCCGGAGAATCGCCGGCGCCACCACCTTCGGCCGCCCCGAGAGCCGTGGCCCCGGGGAGGGGGTGGCCGCCGGTCCCCGGCGCGGTGTCTACAATCGTGGGTCATGGAACTCGCCATCGAGACGCACGCCCTCTCGCGCCGGTTCGGCGACGTGGTCGCCGTGGACGCCGTCGATCTTGCGGTGCCGCGGGGCTCGCTGTACGGCTTCCTCGGCCCGAACGGAGCGGGCAAGTCGACGACGATCAAGTGCCTGACCGGCCTGCTCAGGCCGTCGTCGGGATCGGTCGAGATCCTCGGTCTCGACCCCCGCACGGAGAGCCTCGCCATCAAGCAGCAGATCGGGGTGATCCCGGAGGAGCAGGCCCTGTTCGAGCGCCTGACCGCCGTCGAGACGCTCTCGTTCGTGGGCCAGGTGCACGGTCTCGACCGGGCCGCGATCCAGTCGCGAAGCAACGAGCTCTTCGACCTGCTCGAGCTGCGGGCCGACGCCGGCCGGTTGGTCGCCGACTACTCGCACGGGATGCGCAAGAAGCTGGCGCTCGCCGTCGCGGTGCTGCCGGCCCCCAAGCTCCTGTTCCTCGACGAGCCGTTCGAGGGGATCGATGCGGTCGCGTCGCGGCAGATCAAGGAGATGCTGCACGGCTTCGTGTCGCGCGGTGGGACCGTCTTCCTCACCTCGCACATCCTCGAGATCATCGAGCGGCTCGCCGACCACATCGGCGTCATCCACCGCGGCCGGCTCGTCGCGCAGGGCCCGATCGCCGCGCTGCGCGCCGGCGACGGAGGGAAGACGCTCGAGGAGGTGTTTCTCGACCTCGTCGGCGCCGGCGCCGTGGAGCGGCCGCCGCTGGAGTGGCTCGCGTGAGCCTCCGCCTCGTCCGCGCGCTCGGCTGGCTGCAGTGGCGGCTGCTCGCCAACGGTCTGAGGGGAGCCGGGGGGCGCGACTCGGTCGAGCGCTTCTCGCGCTGGAGCGGCGTGGTCGGGCCGGCGGTCCTGGCCGTGCTGCTCGTCCCGGCCGCCCTCCTGCTCGCGGCGGCCGGAGGGCTCGCGGGCTGGGCGCTCGCCGCCCGCCCGGCGGACGAGACGATCGTCGCTTTCGGCCTGACGTTCGGTTTCCTCGCGCCCCTCGTCTGGATCGTGCTGCGACCGATCGCGTTCGCCGGCGGCGAGGGCGACGGGCCCGGCCTCTTCCTCCGCCTGCAGCCGCTGCCCGATGTCGTGCTGCACGGCATCGAGCTGGTCCGCGCCGCGCTCGACCCCGTCCTGCTGCTGTTCGGCGGCGGCGCGGCGGCGTTGCCGCTGGGCGTGCTTGCCGGCGGGCGCCCCGGCCTCGCCGTCGTCGCGGCAGCGGCCGCCGCCGCCCTCCTCGCGCTCCTGGTGTCGCTCGCGGCGGTCGTCTCCCTGGTGATGCGGACCGTGATGCGCGACCGCCGCCGCAGCGAGGTGGTGACGCTCGTGCTCTTCCTCGTGCTCATGGCGATCGGCCTCGCGCC
>JAJXUY010000062.1 GCA_021782525.1 Acidobacteriota bacterium
TCGCCGCTGAACAGCCAGCCGCGCTCCGGCTCGAAGAAGCAGAGGTGGTCGCTGGAGTGGCCGGGCGTGGGCACCGCCGCGAAGCGGAACGGCGGCGGCGCGACCACCTCGCCGGGCGCTAGCGCCCGCGCGGGGACCGGCTCGGGCCAACCCCACATCACCCGGCGGTACGGGTGCAGCGGCTGCAGCCGCGGGTCGGCGAGGACCGTCACGGTCTCGGGGTGGGCCGCGATCTCGACCGCGGGGTGGGCGCGGCGCACGGCGCCGGTGCCGCCGATGTGGTCCTCGTGCCGATGCGTGTGCAGCACCAGACTCACCTTCCGGCCGCCGAGCGCCCGCACGAGCTCGGCCGCCGCATGGGCGCAGCCGCTGTCGATCAGCGTGCCGCCGACGAGGTAGCACGTCGTCCAGTAGCGGCCCTTCCCCAGGATGTTGCGCGCGACGTCGAAGCGCACCACCTCGCCGAACTCGGTGACGCGGACCATCCCCGCCCTCCCGAAGGCGACAGGATACGCGGCCGCGCCCGGGGGCGCACCTCCGCCGCCGGCGAGATCTGGTATCATCCGCGGCCGGGGGTCGATCTTGGACGTTCTCTCACGCATGGAGAGCGAGAGCATCTACGTGATCCGCGAGGCGTACGCCCGCTACGCGAAGGTGGCGGTGCTGTGGTCGATGGGGAAGGACTCGACGGCGCTGCTGTGGATGGTCCGCAAGGCGTTCTTCGGGAGCGTTCCGTTCCCGGTCGTGCACATCGACACGTCCTACAAGTTCCCGGAGATCTATGCGTTTCGCGACCGCCTCACGCGGGAGTGGGGGCTCGACCTGCGCATCGCCCGCAACGAGGAGGCCCTCGCGGCGGGGATGGGCCCCACGAAGGGCGACAAGTTCGCCTGCTGTAACGCCTTGAAGACCGTGGCGCTGAAGCGGGCGATCGCGGGGATGGGGTTCGAGGCGCTGTTGCTCGGCATCCGCCGCGACGAGCACGGCGTGCGCGCCAAGGAGCGGTACTTCTCCCCGCGGGCGCAGGACTTCAGCTGGAACGTCGGCGCCCAGCCGCCCGAGCTGTGGGACCTGTACGCCACCGCCGAGGAGGCGGCGCACGATCGCATCCACCCGTTGCTGCACATGACCGAGCTCGACATCTGGCGCTACGTGCGGCGCGAGGGGATCCCCGTCAACCCGCTCTACCTCGCGAGGGACGGCCGGCGGTTCCGCAGCATCGGCTGCGCGCCGTGCTGCGCCCCGATTCCGTCGACCGCGGCGACCGTGGACGAGATCGTCGCGGAGCTCGAGAACTCGCGCGAGTCGGAACGCGCCGGGCGCGCGCAGGACAAGGAGAGCGCGTTCACGATGCAGAAGCTGCGCTCGCTGGGGTACATGTGAGCCCGCTGGCGACGAGCGCGGACGAGAAGCCGCTGCTCCGCATCGCGATGGTCGGCCACGTGGACCACGGCAAGTCTACCCTGATCGGCCGCATCCGCCACGAGATGTCGGCGCTGCCGGGGACCGCCGCGGTGGACGCCTCGGTCGCCGGCAACTGGGCGTTCGTGACCGACCAGCTCCAGGAGGAGCGCGAGCGCGAGATGACGATCGACACGGCGCAGACGTTCCTCGACACCCCCGTCTGCCGCCTCGTCTTCATCGACGTGCCCGGTCACCAGGAGTTGATCCAGAACATGCTCTCGGGCGCCACCCGCGCCGACGCCGCCGTGCTCGTCCTCGCCGGCGACGAGGGGGTGCAGGTGCAGACGCGGCGGCACGCGCTCCTGCTCGCGATGCTCGGGATCCGCAACGTCATCGTCGCGGTGAACAAGATGGACACGCTGGGCCGGCGCGAGGACGCGTTCCGGGCGCTCGAGCGCACCGCCGTCGAGGAGCTGCGCACGCTCGGCCTGCAGGCCGCGGCGATCATCCCGGTGGCGGCCAGGGACGGCGACAACGTGGTGCAGCGCTCGCCGGCGATGCCGTGGTACGAAGGGCCGTCCGTAATCGAGGCGATCGGCGATCTGGAGCCGGCGGTGCTGCCCGACGATGCGCTCCGCTTCCCGGTTCAGGGGGTGATGCGCAACGGCGGCCCGGTCACGATCTTCGGGCGCGTCCTCTCGGGCTCGGTGGCGGAGGGCGACGTGCTGTCGGCGTGGCCGGCCGGCGCCGAGGTGACGGTGCGGGCGCTGCGCCGCTTCCCCGAGGACCACGCCCCGGCCGAGACCGGGGAGTCGGTGGGCCTGGTGCTCGACGGCCCGCAGCCGGCGCGCGGCGATGTCCTCGCCGCGCCCAACGATCCTCCGCTGGTCACCTCAACCCCGACCGGGCGCGTGTTCTGGCTGGCGGAGCAGCCGCTGGCGCCCGGCGAAGTCCTCGCGCTGCGCTGCGCGACGCAGGTCGTGGCCGTCCGGGTGACCGAGATCGCCGATCGCCTCGACACCGCGACGCTCGATCCCCTCCCCGGTCACGAGCCGTTGGCGGCGATGCAGCTCGGCACCGTCCGCCTCACGGCCGAACACCCGGTCGTGGTCGAGTCGTTCGAGCGCATGGCCGGGCTGGGGCGGTTCGTGCTCGAGCGCCGGGGCACGGCCGTCGGGTTCGGTATCGTCGGATGAGCGCCCGGGCGCGCGCCGGCCAAGGGGGGACCGCATGACGCTTCACCTCGCATACATCGATCCCGGCTCGCTCTACACGGTGAGCACCGGGCTCGCGGCGATCGTCGGGTTCGCCCTCTCCGCCCTCGCAGTCGTTGCCGTCTTCTTCCGGCGCCTGGGGGCGTTCGTGAAGCGTCACTGGGTGCCGGTGACGCTCGGCGCCGTGATCGCGGTTGGGGCCGCGGTCGCCGCAGTGGTGGTGGCCGGTCGCGGCCACGGGAACGGGAGTGCCATGGCAAACGAACCAGGCAAGCGCCTCATCATCATCGGTCTCGACGGCCTCTCGCCAAGGATCCTCGAGCCGATGATGGCCAAGGGCGAGCTACCGAACTTCAAGCGCCTCGCTGAGCTCGGCGGCTACTCGCACCTCGGGACGACGACGCCGGCGGAGTCGCCGGTGGCGTGGACCGCGTTCGCGACCGGGCGCAACCCGGGGAAGACCGGGGTGTACGACTTCATCCGCCGCGCCCCCGGCAGTTACCTCCCCGACCTCTCCTTGACCCGTCTGGAGGGGAACAAATCGCTGCCGGTGCGCAAGACCAAGGCGTTCTGGCAGTACGGCCGCGAGGCGGGCGTGCCGATGACGATCCTCGACTGCCCGGTCACGTTCCCGCCCGACGAGATCGACGGCAAGATGCTGTCCGGCATGGGCGTGCCCGACCTGCTCGGGACCCAGGGCACGTTCTCGTTCTACACCACGGCCCCGGAGTCCGTGACGCACGACACCGGCGGCGAGGTCCACGCCGTACCGGACGCGAACCCCCTGCAGCTCGAGCTGCTCGGGCCGCAGAAGCAGGGGCTCACAGGCAAGGTCGAGCGCCTGTCGGCGCCGTTCGAGCTGCGCATCAGCCCCGACCGGACCACGGCCACGGTCGTGCTGCAAGGGCAGGAGTCCACCCTGCGCGTCGACGAATGGAGCCCGTGGCTGGGAGTCTCGTTCAAGGTCGGGCCGTTCACCCGCATGTACGGGATCCTGCGCTTCAACCTGGTGGAGCTGCAGCCGTTCGTCAAGCTCTACGCCGCCCCGATTTCGATCGACCCGCGCCGGCCGTGGTTCCAGATCTCCTACCCGGAGGGGTACAGCAAGGAGCTGGCGCACGACCTCGGGCTGTTCGCGACGCGTGGGATGCCGTTCGATACGTGGGCACTCAACGAGGGACGGATCTCGGAGGACGCGTTCATCGAGCAGGCGACCGACCTCTACCAGGAGCGCTTGCGGCTGATGGAGTACGGGCTCGCCCGCTGCGAGCGCGGCGTGTTCTACTGCTACTTCGAGTACCCCGACATCATCCAGCACATGTACTGGCGCTTCATCGACCCCGGCCATCCCCTGTATGACCCGAACGCGCCGGCCCGCCTGAAGGGGATGATCGACGACTGTTACCGCAAGATGGACGCGGTCGTCGGCGTCGCGCTCGCGGCGATGCGCACCGGCGACACCCTGATCGTGCTCTCCGACCACGGCTTCACCACGTTCCGCCGCGCCGCTCACATCGACTCCTGGCTGCGCGAGAACGGCTACCTCGTGCTCAAGGACCCGACCGCCACGGCGGGTGGCCCGCTGTTCGAGGGCGTCGACTGGTCGGCGACCCGCGCCTACGCGCTCGGCTACGGCGGCATCTACATCAACACCGTCGGGCGGGAGCCGCAGGGAATCGTCCCGGAGGGCCCCGAGAAGGAAGCGCTCAAGAACGAGATCGCCGCCCAGCTGAGGAAGTGGGTGGACCCCAAGACCGGCCTGCCGGTCGCCCGCACGGTGTACCTCAACCAGGATATCTTCCATGGGGCGGAGGCCCACCTGGCGCCCGACGTCTACATCGGCTTTGCCGACGGCTACGGCGCGTCGTGGCAGACCGCCCTCGGCGCCTCGCCGGCGGGGCCTCTCGTCGAGGACAACCTGAAGAAGTGGAGCGGCAACCACCTCGTCGACCCGCCGCTGGTGCCCGGGATCCTCTTCACCAGCCGCCCGATCAAGCTGGCCAACCCGACGCTCTACGACCTGGCGCCGACCGTGCTCGAGTTCCTCGGCTTCGACGACGCGCGTCTGGCGCATGAGGACCTCGACGGCAAGCCGCTGTTCTAGCCGGCGGCGGCAGGCCGGGGCGCCGGCCCGCCGCCGGGGACCGGACGGGTGCGACCAGCACCTCCCGGCCGCACCCGATCGCGGTTTGCGCTCGGTGCCGCTGCGGGTTTAAAGTGTCCTGGCGAACGACGTGTTTCCAGGAGGCCCGGGCCTTGACGCCAGACCAGGATCAGAACGTCGCCTCGGAAGCGAAGCCGGAGGAGACCCCCGACTTCGCTCACGCCAGCGTGCCGCTCGCCAGGCAGCTCATCGCCGCCGGAGAGCTGCGCAAGGCGCGCCTCATGCTCGAGCAGCTCGTCGACCAGGCGCCCGACGCGGACGCTCTCGTCACCCTCGCAACGCTGGAGATCGACAACCCGCGCCGGCAGCCCGATGCGCTCGAGCACATCAAGCGCGCGCTCGCGCTCGCGCCGCAACACACCGAGGGGTGGCTGTTGCTCGCCAACTACTGGGGGCTGCGCGGCCAGACCGACAAGCAGAAGCGTTGCCTGGAGAAGATCCTGAGCTACGAAAAGGCCAATCGCGACGTGCGCGACGCCCTCGAGCTGCTGGTGACCAGGAGGTGAGGCTGCCGGGCGCTCCGGGCCGCGCCGGCCTGGCCGCGTCGATCCGAAGGGAGCGCCATGCCTGAGGAGCTTTCCTGGGTGGAGGAACTCGGGGTCTCGGTCACCGTGACCGACGCCTCCGGCACGATCATCGCGATGAACGCCCGCTCGCGCGAAACGTTTGCCGTGGAGGGCGGCGCGGCGCTGCTCGGGACGAGCGTCTTCACCTGCCACCCGGAGCCGGCGTTGACCCAGGTCCGCCGCCTCTACGAGACGCAGGGACCCAACCACTACACGATTCGCAAGCGGGGGCGAACCAAGATCATTCACCAGCTGCCGTGGCATCGCGATGGTGTTTTCGCCGGGTTCGTCGAGATCTCGGTCCCAATCCCGGACGAGCTTCCGCACTTCGATCGCGACGCCGCAAAGCAGTACGAGGGGAAAGGGTAAAGGGCAAAGGAACGACAAGGACACGACGGCTCGTCGCCTCTGTCTTCCCTCTCCCCTCTTCCCTCTTCCCTTTTCCCTCTTCCCCTTTTCCCTCTAGCGGCGCAACTCTTAACTCTCAAGGGCAAAGGAACGACAAGGCCACTGCGAGCCATGGTCTCTGTCTTCCCTCTTCCCTCTTCCCTCTTCCTTTTTCCCTCTTCCCTCTTCCCGTCTTCGCTAGTGGGTGGTGTCCTCCTGCTGGACCAGGTACCGCTTGATCTTCTGCGTCGTGGTCTTCTCGAACTCCCCCTCCTTGATCTGCACGCGGCGGATCTGCTTGTACAACGGCAGCTTGCGGTTGAGAGCCCGGATCTCCCGGTTGATCTGGTCCTCGATCCACGCTCGCGTGATCTCGGCGCCGCTCCGCTTCGCGTGCGCGTAGACCTCCTCGGCGTTGGGAACCACGATCACGCCGATCTCCTCATCGCCGCTGGCGCCCTGGACGCCGTGGACCACCGACTCGAGCACCAGCGGGACCGCGTTGACCAGGTCTTCCAGCTCTTCCGGGAAGACGTTCTTCCCGTTGGCAGCCACGATCACGTTCTTCTTGCGGCCCGACACGTGCAGGAAGCCGTCGCCGTCGAGATACCCCCAGTCGCCGGTGTAGAACCAGCCGTCGTTGAGCACCTGGCGCGTCGCCTCCTCGTTCTTGTAGTACCCGAGCATCACCGACGGGCCGCGCACGACGATCTCCCCCCGGCCGTCGCCGTCGGGGTCGGCGATACGGACCTCGAGGTTCGGCAGCGGCAGCCCCGCGGCGTCGTCGCGGAACTTGCGCAGCCGGTTGAGCGCCACGATCGGCGAGGTCTCGGTGAGCCCGTACCCCTGCAGCAACGTGAAACCGAACGACCGCATCCCGCGCGACACCTCCGGGTTGGGCGCCGCCCCGCCGACGATCAGGATGCGGATCGCGCCCCCGAGCTTCTCGTGGATCGCCGCGAAGACCTTCCGGCGCAGCCCCTCGACGCCGACCGCCTCGGCCGCGCCCGCGACCCTGGCCATCGGCCCGATCAGCAGGGCGGCGAGGCGCTTCTCCGCGATCCCCGCCTGGATACGCTTGAACATCTTGTCGTAGAGCAGCGGCACCGCGAGCAGGATCGTCGCGCGCACGCGCTGCAGGTCCTCCACCACGGTCTTGAGCGAGCGGGCGAAGTGCACCGAGGCGCCGACCGTGAGCGGGCACAACACACCGCAGGTGCACTCGTAGGTGTGGTGGATCGGCAGCACCGAGAGGAAGCGGTCGCTCTCCAGTAGCTCGATCATCGACAGCATCCCCATCAGGTTCGACGCGATGTTGCGCTGCGAGAGCATGACGCCCTTGGCGCGCCCCATCGAGCCGGAGGTGAACACGATCACCGCGACCGCCTCCGGGTCGAGGTACGGGGAGGCGTCGCCGAGCGCGCCGGAGCGCTCGCCGGCCATCATCCCGGTCATCGAGTGGACTCGCCCCTGGCGTTCGCCCAGGTCCATGTCGACGAACACCCTCACCCCCTTGACCGAGGGCGCGAGCGTGAGCACGGTGTCGCGCAACCCCTCGGAGAACACCACCGCCTTGGCGTCGGAGGCGTGGAGGATCGTGACGATCTCGTTTTCCTTGAGGCTCTTGTCGATCGGCACCACGACCATGTTGGCGCTCGCCACGGCGAGGTAGGCGATGACCCACTGGACGCGGTTCTCGGCGATCACGGCGACGTGGTCGCGCTCCTCGAGACCGGCCTTGCGCAGGGCGCGGCCGAAGCGCACCACCGCGTCGGCCAGCTCCTGGTAGGTCACGCGCCCGATCGGCGTCTCGTTCAGGTCCTCGAGGGCCAGCTTGTCCGGGTAGCGCTCGGCCGACCCGCGCACGAGGTCGCGCAGCGTCTCCAGGTGAGGCACCGGGAACAGCGGATACTCCTCGTTGGGGACCCTCATCG
>JAJXUY010000063.1 GCA_021782525.1 Acidobacteriota bacterium
ATGGCGGACCTCAGGCGCGAACTGCACGGGCTGCTGGCCGAGCGCAGCGGAAAGGGAGGAAAGTGACATGCGCCGCTCGCTGTTGGTGCTGAGCCTCATCCTCGCGTCTTCTCCCGTGTTGGCACAAGGGACTCCGAACACCGTCGAGGTGACGCCGACCATCGGCTACTGGTTCGGCGACACGATCTCGCGCGGCGCGATCGACACGGTTCCGTTCGACGTCACCGTGGACGATGCGCCGTCGTACGGCGTGCGGATCGCGTACCGCTTCACCCCGAACTGGGCGTTCGAGGGCTTCCTGGCGCGCAGCCGCGCCGACCTGGTCACCGGACACAGCGAGCTGTTCAGCGGCCGCAACCGGATCGGCCGGATGGACATGACCACCGCCGAGGCCAACATGGAGGTCAGTTTCGGGCACAGCCGCCTGGTGCCGTTCCTGGCCGGTGGCATCGGGGCGATGCGGCTCGACCCCACGCTGTTCGCCGGCACCGGTGGCAGCCTGTCTGCGGACACCCGGCTGGTGGGCGACTTCGGCGGCGGCCTCAAGCTGTTCTTCACCCCGCAGGTCGCGCTCCGGTTCGACTGGCGCGGCCACAGTGTCAACATCAACAACGATCACAACTGCGGCTGGTGGGGAGATTGCCACTACGACCGCAACTGGCTCACGTTCACCGAGGTCGGCCTCGGCTTGACGTTCGTCCTCTGAGCCGGCATGAGGTGGTGCGGGCCGATGCGGAGCTGGACCACCGCGGTCGTCGGCTGCCTCGTGTCCCTGGCGGCGACGGGGGTCGCTGCGCAGACGCCGGAACAGCACATGTTCCGCGCCTCCGCCGAGGTGTCATCGATCCTAGTGCCGGTGACGGTCAAGGACAGCCGCGGGCGGCTGGTGCCGAACCTGGAGCAGTCGCGCTTCCACCTCTTGGTCGATGACATCGAGTTCCCGATCAAGTCGTTCTGGCGTGAGGGCGGGCTCCCGATCTCGTACGCGTTCGTCGTCGACACCTCGGGGTCGATGAACGGACGGCGGCTGGCGCGCACACGCGACGCGATCATGGAGTTCGTGCGCGAGCTGCGCCCGGACGACGAGGTCAGCCTGATCACGTTCGGGGCCGGGGAGGTCAAACGGCGCCTCGCCTTCGGCACCGACCCGGGACTGCTGCCGCGGGTGCTCGAGTCCCTCAAGGGCTATGGGACGACGGCTCTGTACGACATGCTTACGGCCGCGCCGCAGGTCATGGAGGGCGCGCACAACATCCGCCGCGTCATCTTGCTCTTCACCGACGGGGTGGACACGGCCTCGACGATGACGCCGGCGGACGCGATCAAGATCCTGGAGGGGCTGACCGACCCGCTTTACGCCATGGGGATCGAACCCCCTCCGGCCGAGGAGGGGCCGCCGGACAGCTATGAGGAGGCGTTGGCCCGGTTCGCGGCGGCCTCGGGCGGCCAGTACCTGCGTGTCGACGCCGCTTCCAAGCTCCCGCTCTTCGCGCGGAAGTTGAAGCAGGACTTGACGATGCGGTACATCATCACGTTCGATCCGTCGGGCATCGGCCTGGTCAAGTGGCGCAAACTCGAGGTCAAGGTCGACGGCGGCTACGCGGTTGCGGCGCGCCAGGGATACCGCGGAACGCTGCCGTGAGCCGAGTCGGCCCTTGACAGGGCGAGGGAACGCTGTGTTATAAATGACTTCGTGCTGCGAGCGTGATTCAATAACAAATCGGTGATCCTGAACCAAGGGAGGAATCGCATGAGAAAGTCGCTGCTGGGTGTTCTCGCTGTTGGGTTGATCGGCGCGCTGGGCGCCACGGGCTGCGCCACCAAGACGTACGTACAGGAGCAGGTGGCGGCCGCCAGCAAGGCCTCCGATGCCAAGATCGGCGAGGTGCAGAAGCAGGTCGAGGCGACCCAGATGGACGTCACGAACCTGAAGAAGTCCGACGCGATGCAGAACGACCAGATCGCGAAGCTCTCGGACACCACCAAGGAAGCGTTGGCCCGCGCCGACGAGGCGAACAAGCTCGCGAACCACTCGTTCCTGTTCGAGACGACGCTCACCGATGACGCCGTGCACTTCGGTTTCAACAAGAGCGATCTGTCGACCGAAGCCAAGGCCGCCCTCGACGCGTTCGCGCAGAAGGTGAAGGACCAGAACAAGAACGTCTACATCGAGATCCAGGGCAATACCGACAACATCGGCTCGGACAAGGTGAACCTGATGCTCGGCCAGGCCCGCGCCGAGGCCGTGATGCGGTACCTGAACATGCAGCACGGTTTCCCGCTCGTGCGCATGAGCGCGATCTCCTACGGCAAGTTCAAGCCGATCGCGGACAACAAGACCGCCGAGGGGCGGGCGAAGAACCGCCGCGTGACCCTCGTCGTCATGGATTGAGGTCGAAACCAGTGTTCGCAGCCGGCGCCCCGGGGTTTCCCGGGGCGTCGTCATATGTGCCGTGCCACGGCCGCGGCGGGCGGGAGGGGAGGCCGTGGCGGGGCCTGGACCTGGGGGGTATGATGATCGGGTGTCCTGGGGAGGTGTGAGGTGAGGCGAGCGGCGACGATCGTTGCGATCCTGGCGTTGGCCGTCGAGGCCCGCGGCGCCACCGTGGTCCTGGCCGGGGGGAAGAAGCTCGATGTCGCGGCGTATTCGGTGAGCGGGTCCTACGTCACCGTCCGCTACGCGACCGGCCGGGAGGAGTGGTACCCCCTGGCGGCGGTCGATCTCGCCGCGACCAAGGCCGCCGCCGGCCAGACCACCGCGCCGGCTCCCGCGGCGGACTCCGGGCCGCACAGCCCGTTCCTCGGCGCGCGGTCGTCCGCGAAGCCGGGGGGCGTGGTCGTGACCGACGCCGACGTCAAGCACGTCGATACGGAGGCGCCCGGCGAGGAAGCCGAGAAGAAGAAGGACGAGGAGCCGCTCGGCGGGCAGGTGGTCCTCATCGGCTACGAAAAGAAGGCCGCCGGGCCGGGACAGTGGGAGATCACGGCCACGGTCTCCAACCAGGGCAAGACGGCGGTGCAGAACGTCAGTGCGGTGATGCGCGTGCTCGACGCGAAGGGGAAGCCGCTGACCGTCGGCTCGAGCTCGGCTCTGAGCAAGCTCGACCCCGGCCAGCAGGGCACGATCAGCGCCCGCGTCGCCCTCGACACGGAGCCGCCGCAGGTCGCGGTCGACCTCTCCTGGCAGGAGATCCGGCCGACGACGAAGCCCACGGCCCCTGCGGCGCAGAAGCCGGCCGGGCAGGCGTCGATGACCGCGGCTCCACAGGCGCCCGGCTGGTCCAGGCCTGCCGGGTCGTCGCCGAACGCGCTGCCCTCGAACGTGATGGCGGTGGCGCCGGCGAACACGACCGGGACCGCGCCGCAGGTCCCCCCGCCGTCCAACTGAGCCGGCGCCGCGCCTCCGCCGCGCCTCAGGTCGTGGCCCGCCGCGCGTCGAAGAACATGTACAACGCGAGGGCGATGTACATCACGAGAGCGAGGATCTCCGCCCCGGCGCCGGTGGCGTTGCCGAACAGACCGAAGCCGACGCGAACCCCGGTCCAGAAGTTGGTGATCTTCAGCACGGCCGCGACCACGCCCATCAACGCGCCGCCGGCGATGAAGCCGGAAGCGATCAGGGTGCCCCGCGTCGATCTGGCGTGAGCCAGCTTCTCGTCCCCCTTGGCCGACTTCTGGACGAGGTGGGCGATCAGGCCGCCGACGACGAGCGGCACGTTGAGCTCGAGCGGGATGTACATCCCGAGCGCGAAGGCGAGCGACGGCACGCCGATCATCTGCATCGTCAACGCGATCAGCGCTCCGACGCCGTACAGCAGCCACGGCACCGGTTCGTTGGACATCAGCGTCTTGATCACGGCCGCCATCGCGTTGGCTTGCGGCGCCGCGAAGACGCCTTCCGGAGGGTGGGTCGGGGAGGGGACGAAGCCGTAGGCCTGGTTGAGGAGGAGGATGACGGCGCCGACGGTGGCGGCCGCGACGATCGTACCGAGGAGCTTGGAGCGCTCCTGCACGGCCGGCGTGGCGCCGAGCCAGTAGCCGATCTTGAGGTCGGTGACGAGGCCGCCGGCCATCGACAGCGCCGTGCACACCACACCTCCGATGAGGAGCGCCGCGAGCATCCCGGCCTTTCCCGAAAGCCCGGCCTCGAGGAGGAAGACGGAGGTGAGGATCAGGGTCATCAGCGTCATCCCGGACACCGGGTTGGTCCCCACCGTGGCGATGGCGCGGGCGGCCACGGTGGTGAAGAGGAAGGAGATGACGATCACGACCGCGAGCGCGATCAGCGACAGACGGGTCGCGCCCGACTCGCCGGCGACCACCCCGAAGCGGAAGAAGATCCACGCCGCCACGGCGACGAGGAGGATGCCGCCCATGATGACGCCCATCGGCAGGTCGCGGTCGGTGCGCGCCGAGGTGGCCGGCGCGCCCTTGCCGCGGCGGAGGAAGAGCTCGGTAAACCCCATCGCGAACGCCTTGGCGATGACGCGCCACGAGCGCAGGATCCCTATGATGCCGGCCGCCGCGATGCCCCCGATTCCGATGTGGCGCACGTAGTTGCGGAAGATGTCCTCGGCCGACATCCCGCCGATCAGCGAGCCGTCGGCGACCGGCGGGATTGCGACCGCGAGGTGCGCGCCGAAGTGCCCGACCAGGGGAACGAGCAGGAACCAGGAGAGGAACGACCCGGCACAGATGATCGCCGAGTACTTCAGGCCGATGATGTAGCCGAGTCCCAGGATCGAGGAGAGGACGTCGATCCGGAGCACGATCTTGGCGCGGTTGGCCAGCCCGGCGAGGAACGGGATCGAGCGCGAGGTGAACACCTCGGCCCACCCCTCGAGGTGGATGATGACGAAGTCGAAAGCACCGCCGATCGCGGCCGCGACGGCGAGGACCTTGGCCTGGTTGCCGCCCGACTCGCCCGCGACCAGGACCTCGGTGGTGGCGGTGGCCTCGGGGAACGGGAACTCGCCGTGCATTTCGCTGACGAAGTAGCGGCGCAGCGGCACCAGGAACAGGATCCCGAGGGCGCCGCCGAGGAGGGCGACGAGGAAGAGCTTGAGGAGGTTGACATCGAGCCCGAGGATGAAGAGAGCGGGGAGGGTGAAGATGGAGCCGGCGACGACGAGGCCCGAGGCCGCGCCGATCGACTGGATGATCACGTTCTCGAGCAGGGTCGAGCGGCGCGGCAGGACCACGCCGAGGCCGACCGCGATGATCGCGATCGGGATCGCGGCCTCGAACACCTGGCCGGCCTTGAGGCCGAGAAACGCCGCCGCCGCCGAGAAGAGGGCCGACATGAGCAGCCCGAGCCAGAGCGATCGCGCCGTGAACTCGGGCACGCTCGCCCCGGCGGGTACGACCGGCTGGTAGCTCTCGCCGGGCTTGAGCTTGGAGTAGGCGTTCTCGGGCAGGGTCCGACTCGTGCTCTCCATCGATTGGTACCCCCTCGCTGCGACCGGGCGAGCTTACGGGCGAAGCGAGTCGAAAAGCAAGCCGTTGGCGCGCGGGCTTGTTCCGGCCCGGGCCGTCGTGGATACTGGCGTTGGAGGTGGCAAGCGGTGACGGCACCCAAGAGGATCCTGGTGGCCAAGCCGGGCCTGGACGGCCACGACCGCGGGGCGAAGGTGGTGGCCAGGGCGCTCCGCGATGCCGGCTTCGAGGTGATCTATACCGGCCTGCGCCAGACGCCGGCGCAGATCGCGCAGGCGGCCGTGCAGGAGGATGTGGACGCGGTCGGGCTCTCCAGCCTCTCGGGGGCGCACCGCGAGCTCTTCCCGGCGGTGGTGCAGGCGCTGCGCGAGGCGGGCGCCGGAGACGTCGTGGTCTTCGGCGGCGGCATCATCCCGCAGGAGGACGTGCCGGCGCTGTTGCAGCAGGGGCTCGAGCGCCTCTTCCCGCCGGGCACCGACACGGCGGAGATCGTCCGCTTCTTGCGCGCGCGGCTCGGGGTCGAGGGCGATCAGGAGGACAGCGCGGCCAGCAACGACGCGGCGAGCTCCTCTCCGAGCCGCAGGTAGTCCGCCACTCCCTCCGGCGTGAGGCCGTCCTCGTGGACGCCGGCGGCGACCACGACGGTGCCGCGCAACGCCTGGGCGAGCGTCTCCGCGAGCGGTCGGGCGAGCGCTTCCTCGCGGTGCGGCGGAAGCGCGACGACCGAGCTCGTGACCCGGACCCCACCGTCGCCACCTGAGTAGGCCTGCGACAACACGACGCAGCCAACGTGTGGCGCGCTGCCACCGGTGACGGTCACCGTGAGATCGGCGCCGGCGCGGCAGGCAACGGCGCGCAGCGACCGGACGCCGCGGCCGGCGGTCACGACGAGCGGTTCGATGCCAGAGGCGGCCACCGGGAGGAATGATACCGTGAGAGAGAGGATTCTAGGACACGGCGGGCGTCGGCCCGCCGGCGGGGAGGGATCGCAGATGCACGAACGCCACGGGTTCATCACGTTCAAGGGAGCGCCGCTGACGCTCCTCGGCAATGCGCCGGAGGTGGGCAAGCCGGCGCCGCCGTTCACGGGGCTGCGTGGAGACCTCTCGCCGTTCTCCCTGACCGAGACCGCGGGCAAGACCGTGGTCATCAACTCGGTGCCGTCGCTCGACACCGCGGTGTGCGCCGCGCAGGCGCGCCGGTTCAACGTCGAGGCGGCCGGGCTCGGTGCCGACGTGAAGGTGCTCGTCGTCTCGATGGACCTGCCGTTCGCGCAGAGCCGGTTTTGCTCGACGGAGGGGATCACCAACCTGGTGACCGTCTCGGATCACCGCGACGCGTCGTTCGGCTCGGCGTACGGGTTGCTGATCAAGGAGCTTCGCCTGCTCGCCCGCGCCGTCCTGGTGATCGGCAAGGACGGCGTCTTGCGCTACCAGCAACTCGTCCCGGAGGTGGCGCAGGAGCCTGACTACGACGCCGCGCTGGCCGCGATCAAGGCGGCGCGCTAGCGCGAGGGCCCGCCGTCGGCGTCCGCGACCACGCGCAGCTCGCCCCGGCCCACGAGCTGCCCCTCGCCGGTCCACACCTCGGCGCGATAGCGGCCGGCGGGAAGGCCCCCGGACGGGATGCGCAGTGAGTCCCAGACGCGGAACCCGCTGCTGTGGACGACCAGGTTGAGGGTGCGCGAGTTGCGCAGCACGGCGCCGTCGCGCGTGAGCCGGATCTGGATGCGGACCGGCAGCGTGCCGGGCGAGAAGATCGTCGCGCGGACGATCAGGTGCCCGCTGCGCAGCCGGGTCGCCGGCACCGGCTGGTTCTCGGGGAACGCCTCCTGGAGTTGCAGCGTGGCCGGATCGATCCCGGTCGCGAACGAGAGCGACGCCAGCCGCAGCGGAACCGGCGGGATCAGCTCCCGCCCGACCTTGAGAACGACCACGATCCCGATCAGGGCGGCCAGAATCCAGATCGGCCGCGGCCGCTGTCCGCGCTTTCGGTCGGAGTAGGCCAACGGCAGCGCGGCGAAGAACGAGAGCCCGGCGGCGAGGTAGGCGCCGTTGTGGATCGGGACGTGGAGCACCAGCGGCAGGAAGAACTGCAGCGCCGAATAGGTGACGAAGGCGAAGAACGCGAGCGCGAACCACCGGC
>JAJXUY010000064.1 GCA_021782525.1 Acidobacteriota bacterium
CCGGCAACGCCTACGGCCGCCCCGGCGCCGCTGGCGCCGACGGCCGCCGCTCCCCGGTCCGAGATCGCGAGCGCCGCCCCGACGGCGCGACCGGCGGCGACGACGCCGGAGATGGCGATCGGGGCCGGTCTCGGGTCCGGTGTGCGAGCCGGCGATCTGGTGGATTTCGCCCAGGTCGATGTGCCGCCGCGCAACCTCGTCGAGACCAAGGTGACGCTGCCGCGCAACACGGCGTTCTCGCGCGCGCCGGTGGACGGCTATGTGATCCTGAAGGTGCTCGTCGACGAGAAGGGCGGCGTGGACGAGGCCCAGGTGCTGCGCGGCCTGCAGCCGCCGCGACCGGACATCGTCAACGCCTGCATCGAGGCCGCGAAGCGGAACCGGTACCGGCCGGCGATGAAGGACGGCAAGCCGGTCAAGACCTGGATCACGGTGACCTACCACATCGTGATCAAGGCCGGGACCTGAGTCCGGCGCTCGTCGGTTCCGGCCGAACGGCCCGGCGCGGGGTCCGCGATCGGTCGGATCGCGTTCACCGCGCGGTCATCTGAATATTGGCGAGGAACTCCTCGTTGGTCGGATACTGCTTGAGCTTGGTGAGCAGAACCTGCATCGCCTCGTGCGGGGGGAGCGCCGCCAGCGCGCGCCGCAACAGGTAGATGCGCTCGACCTGGTCCTTCGAGTAGAGCTTCTCCTCCTTGCGCGTCCCGGATTGCGGGATGTTCATGCACGGGAAGATGCGGCGCTCGAAGAGGTCGCGGGTGAGCACGATCTCCATGTTGCCGGTGCCCTTGAACTCCTGGAAGATCACCTCGTCCATGCGCGAGCCGGTGTCCACCAGGCAGGTGGCGATGATCGTCAGGGAGCCGCCGTGCTCGATGTTCCGCGCCGAGCCGAAGAACCGGCGCGGCTTCTCCATGGTGCGGGCGTCGATGCCGCCGGAGAGGATGCGCCCGGAGCTCTTCTGATTGTTGTTGTACGCCCGCGACATGCGGGTGAGCGAGTCCATGAGCACGACGACGTCGCCGCCGAGCTCGACGAGCCGGCGCGAGCGCTCGAGCACCATCTCCGAGACCTCGATGTGGCTCTGGATCGACTCGTCCGACGACGAGGCGTAGACCTCGCCCTGGATGATGTTGCGCTTCCAGTCCGTGACCTCTTCCGGGCGCTCGTCCACCAGGAGGACGAAGATCTGCACCTCCGGGTGGTTGACGCCGATCGCGTGAGCGAGCTGCTGGAGGAGCGTCGTCTTGCCGGCCTTGGGCGGCGCGACGATGAGGCAGCGCTGCCCCTTGCCGATCGGCGCCATGAGCTCGATCACGCGCGGCTCGAGGACTCCGGGGTCGGTCTCGAGCTTGAAGCGCGGCGTGGGGTCGATCGAGGTGAGCTCGGAGAACGGGATCGCCCGCTGGCGGTACTCGTCCGGTGCCATCCCCTCGATCGCGGTGATCTCGACGACGGTCGGGCGCTGGTGCCCGTTCGGCGGCTGCACCGACGCCCCCAGACGCAGCCCGCTCTCGAGGTGCCAGCGGGAGAGCTGGGTGCCGTCGAGCGCCGGGTCCTCCCCGGTCGGGTGGAACCTCGACGTCAACGGGAGGACGAACGCCTTGCCGTCCTCACGACGCCAGAGGTAACCCTCGAACGGAGCGGCCGGGGCGCCGTTGGCTTGGGCACGGCGGCGGCCACGTCGCCGCCGCGGCCTGCGGCGGTGACCCGTGCCGGCAGCCTCATTGGCCTCCTGGCCGGGAGACGCAACGGCGTCGTTGAGATCTTCCACCATACTTGTCGAGCTCCTTGGCTCGCCCGGCCGCTGACTGCGCGATCACCGCACCTCGTCGGCGGGGGCCAGCCGGTACGCGACGCGCGGGAACGAAGCGGGGGTCGACACCGCATCCGCGCATTCGCGTCGTTCACAGTGTAGCGCACAACACCGGCGCTGCCAACCGCCCGGGCGCCGTCAACCCGCCTGCGGCCCGATCATCGTCGCGAACGCCTCGAGGATCTGCGGGTCCCACCACCCGCGTGCCGCCTCCTCGCGCTGCGTCGCCAGCGCGCCCTCGGCGGCGAGCGCCCGCCGGTACGGCCGGTCGCTGGTGAGCGCGTCGAACACGTCCACCACCTGGAACAGCCGCGCGAGCAACGGGATGTCGTCGCCCCCCAGCCTGTCCGGGTAGCCGCTGCCGTCGCGCCGCTCGTGGTGGTGGCGGATCACCGGCAACACCGGCCGCAGCGTGCGCAGCGGCGCGCAGATCTGGACCCCGATTTCGACGTGGCTGCGCATGACCTTCCACTCAGCGGCGTCGAGGCGGCCGGGCTTGAGCAGGACCGCGTCGGGGATGCCGATCTTGCCGATGTCGTGCAGGTACCCGGCGCGCCGCAGCGTCTTAATCGACTCGGGGTCGAGGCCGAGGTACTCGCCGAGCTGGGCGGCGAGCGTCGCCAACCGGTCGCAGTGATCGCCGGTGCCCTCGTCGCGCGCCTCGACCGCTCGCGCGACCGCGAAGAGCATCTTCTCCGCGTCGTCGAGGTCCTGCGTGAGGCGCCGGAAGCTGACGAGGTTGCGCACGCGGACCTCGAGTTCGACGAGGTCGAACGGCTTGGTGAGGAAGTCGGTCCCGCCGGCCTCGAGGCCGCGCAGGCGGGCGTGCCGCGAGTCGAGGCCGGTGAGGAACACGACCGGCAGCAGCCGCGTCTCCTCGTCGGCCTTGAGCCGGCGACACACCTCGAAGCCGTCGATCCCCGGCATCATGACGTCGAGGAGGATCACGTCCGGCTGGCGCTCGCGCGCGAGCAGCAACCCGCTCTCGCCCTCGAGCGCCTGCCACACCTCGAAGCCGAGCGGCAGGAGAGCGTCCCGCATCGCCTCGAGACTCTGCGGTTGATCGTCGATGATCAGCACCGTCCCCGCGGTGGCCATGGCTGACAACGATTCTACACAAGCTCGCGGCGGCCGTTCTCGGCAAAGAGCGAGGGCCGCCCGACCGGGCGGCCCTCGGCGGGACACAACCCAACGCTGCTACGGCAGGCGCAGGAAGACGAAGCTCTTCTGTTCGGCCTGCGGGCGGTAAACGTAGAGACGGACCATCGTGCCTGACTTCAACGACGAGAGCGCGTCGGTGAACTCCTGCGTCGAGGTCACCTCGTGCGCATCGACGCGCATGACGACGTCGCCGGCGCGCAGCCCGGCCTCGTCGGCCGGCGACGAATCCGAGACGTGGCTCACGATCACGCCCTCGATCTCGCGCGGGATCTCGAACTGACGCCGCGCGCGGGCCGAGAGGTCGTCCACCTTGAGGCCGAGCTTGGAGGACGGCGTGTTGTCCGTGACAGGCGAGGCGCCCTGGCCGTTGTCGGCTTCGGGCCGCTCGCCGAGCACTACCGACATCGTCTTGTGCGAACCGTCGCGGATCACGTCGAGTTCGACCTTGCGCCCGGGGGCGATCGCCGACACGTAGTCGATCAGCTGGCGGGTCTCCTTGACCGGCGTGCCGTCGACCGCGACGATCACGTCGCCGGCCTTGACGCCGGCTTTGTCCGCCGGACCGGGCCGGCTCACGCTCTCGACCAGAGCCCCGTTGCGGGAGGGCAGCTTGAACGCCTCCTGCGCCCTCTGGTCGAGGTTCGTCACCGTCACCCCGAGGTAACCGCGGATGACCTTGCCCTTGGTCTCGAGTTGCGGCAGCACCGACTTGATCGTGTTGACCGGGATGGCGAAGCCGAGGTTCTGTCCGGCGGCGTTGATCGCCGTGTTCATCCCGACGACCTGACCGCACAGGTTCACGAGCGGGCCGCCCGAGTTGCCGAGGTTGATGGCGGCGTCGGTCTGGATGAAGTCCTCGAACGAGCGCGTCATGTCGGAGAGGTTGAGCGTGCGGTTCTTCGCCGAGACCACGCCGACCGTCACGGTATGCTCCATCGCAAGCGGGTTGCCCACCGCCATCACCCAGTCGCCGACCCGCAACACGCTCGAATCGCCGAGCGCCAGCGGCGGGTACGGTTTCTTGGCGTCGATCTTGATCAGCGCGATGTCGGTCGCCGGGTCACGACCGACGATCTTGGCCGGCACGCGGTCGCTCCCCTCGGCGATGCGCACCCACACCTTGTCGGCGCCCTCGACGACATGGTTGTTGGTGAGGATCAACCCGTCGCTGGAGACGAAGAAGCCGCTGCCGGCGCCGGCTCGCTTCTCCGGCTGCTCCATGTTCGGGTGTGGGAAGCCGGGGCCGAAGAAGAACTCGAACGGGTCCATGTTGCCGTGCAAGCCGGGCATCTGCTGCGGCTTGACGACCTCCTCGGTGTAGACGGACACGACCGAGGGGTTGACGCGCTCGGCGAGGTCAGCGAAGTTGGGGTAGCCCGTCTGTGCCGTGCACGGGGCAACGGCGGCGATCGGTGTGGCCTCGCGAGCCGCGGTGTGCGGCGTCAAGCCGAGCCCGCCGGCCAGGACAACGCCCAGGACGGTGGCGCCCACCGCAACCGCGCTCAGCGAGAGAACTCGTTGCCGTTTGGATGTGCTCATGTGGAGGCTCCTCTCGGGGTCGGGCGCGCCCGCCCCGCCGTGGGAGAAGCAACGTCCGTGCCACCTTTGAAATGAGCGCGGCCGTCGCGCCCGGGGAGTTCGCGTCATTTTGACGCGGCGATTTCCGGTACGCTGAGGACGACACGGTCCTTCCCCGCGGCTTTGGCGGCGTACATCGCCTGATCGGAGGCGCGCAGAAGCTGGTTGCGTCGATGGTCGGAGCTGCCGGTGCGGGGCACATGGTCCGGGTACACCGCCACCCCGACCGAGCAGGTCAGCGGCCCGCGAAAGTCCACCGGGCCGCTCGCCCAGGAGAAACGCCCGCGCAGGAACGCCTGCGCGCGAACCGCCAGCCGAATCTCCTCGGCGACCTGCAGCGCCGCCGGTGTGTCGAAGCCGGGGAGGATGACCACGAACTCGTCGCCGCCGTAGCGGGCGAGCGTGACGCGGGGCGAGCGCACGACCCGGCGCAGGACGTAGCCGACCTCCTTGAGGACCTGCGAGCCCGCAAGGTGCCCGTGGCGGTCGTTGACCCCCTTGAAGTTGTCGAGGTCCATGAACAGCAGCGCGACGCGCCCGGCCGCCGCGTCGGCGTGCTCGAGGTCCTCCGTCAGACGGCGGTGGAAGAAGCGGTCGTTGGCCAGTCCGGTCAGGTCGTCGCTGCGCGCGGCGGCGCCCGCGCGGCGGGCGTCGAGGAGGTTCTGGATCGACACCGAGGTGTACGCGGCGAAGATCTCCAGCAGCGCCCGGTCGCGCTCGTCGAACGGCTTGCCGTCGAGACGGTTCACCATCTCGAGCACGCCGCACACCCGGTTCTCGATCCGGACGGGGACCGCGAGCAGGCTCGTCGTCCGGAACG
Organism: Acidobacteriota bacterium; assembly: GCA_021782525.1. The sequence goes on from JAJXUY010000064.1 coordinate 5,379, forward strand.
AATGGGTCTCGTCGAAACGCGGGTAGAAGAACCGATCGCTGCGCGATTCGGTGACCAGGTGAGACTCACCGTTGCGATAGACGTGGCCGACGACCCCTTCGCTGGTGGGGATGCTGGCGCCCAGCAGCGCGTCGGCCGAAGGGCCGAACGCGGCGATGAAGTAGAGCTGCGTTCCCCCTACGTCGTCGGTGCGCTCGAACGGGTGGTCGAGGAGCACCGAGCCCGCCTCGGAGGGGACGAACGCGTTGGCGCGCTGCAGCACCTCCTCGATGAAGGTGCTCGGGTCCATCGTCTCCGGAACACCGGTATCGTGCCGGTAGCGTTCAAGGAACGTCTCGAGCTCTGCCGCAGGCAGCACGCACACCCTTGGCGAGGTGGTCGTCACCGCTCGAGTTTATCAGCCGGAGCGTCGCCTGTCGCGGTCAAGCGCCGGACGCGAAGTTGAAGGCCCGGGACCGCTTCGGCCGGGTCGGCGAGACCCGGCGAGACACGCAGCCGCTCGCACGCGCGGATGAGGGAGGCGGCCTCCTCGGCGTCGGCCGCCGGGCAGCCGGCGGCCGTCCACCCCGCAGGACCGCTGCTTGCGGCCACACCCCAGCGCGAACGCACCCAGTGCTCGACCGCGAGCTGCATCCGGCGCAACTCGGCCGCGGCGTCGTTGGCCCGCAGGGGCCGGCGGGGCCCGCGAGCGCGCCACGCCCGGCTCGCGAGCACCGTGCCGGCTCCGGCGAGGAACGCGGCGGCGACGATCGCAGCGGCCGGCCAGCGAGGCGGTTCGGGGTGCGGGCGGCTCGCCGGGGCCGTCCGGGCGGTGACGTCGGGCGGCCGCACGGCCAGCGTCAACGCCGGCAGCGTCTGCGTCGCATAGCTCTTGCCGGGGCGGAAGGTGCAGAACGTCACCGCGGGCAGTTGGTAGGCGCCCGGCTTGGCCGCCTCGATCGGGACCCGCCACCGCCGCCAGCCCACCAGGCCGCGCGGCGACGCCTTCCACTCGTGCGACTCCTCCGGCGCGAAGCTGCGGATCCCGGCCGGCAGCTGCAGCGGCGGCGGCTCGAGCAGCGGCAGGTTGCCGGTGCCGTGCACGTCGATCTCGACCGCCGTCATGTCACCGGCCGGTGTCGCTTCCGCGTCGAGGCGGCGCGAGAACACGAGGGTGCCGACGGCGCCGAAGAACGGCGCCGGAGCGGGCGGAAGCTTGGCGACCTCGACGCTCACCGGCTGCGAGGTCGCGGTCAGACCCGGGGAGGCGGGGGTATCGGGTTCCGCGCCCCAGTCGGCGGCGCGCGCGATCGCCGACGGGATCTCGAGACGGCCGCTGCGGGCCGGGATCACCAACCAACCCCCGAGCGGTAACAGTCCCGGCGGCCAGCGCCCCGGCCCGTCTTCAGGGCCGGCCTCCGCGGGGAGGCGCTCGCTCCAGCTGTCGGGGAACGAGGCCTGCACTTCCCACCCCTCGCCGATCGCCTGGGGCGGTGCCGCGACGAGGAAGTGCACGACCAACGGCTCGCCGACCCGGACGCGCGCGCTCGACAGCTGCGTCAACAGCTGCACGCCGCCGCCGCGGTGCCCGCCGGCGAGCGCGCTGCCGCTCACGGCGTTGGTGAACAGCTGGGTGTCCCCGAGCCGCACCCGGGTCGGCCCGACCGCGATCGGGCCGGGGGTTCGGGCGCGCAGGATCCAGGTGAGCACCGTGGTCGCCGCCGGCTCGGCGCCGCGCCAGACCACCTCCTGCTCGAGCACCGGGCCGGCGAGCACCTCGAGGTTGGTGAGGCGGCCGAGCGTGCCGCTGATGTCCCCGGTGGCGCCCCCCCCCGCGCTCACCACCTGGTAGCGCAACGTGCCCGGGACCGTGCCGGGAGCGAAGTGAGCCACCGGTGCGGCCACGGCGGGCACCGCCGCGAGCGCGGCGGCAAGCACCAGCGCGGCGGTACGGGTCACCACGTGCCTCCGCTCGCCGCGCCGGCCGGAGCCGCGCCGTCGTACGTGACCGGAACGAGCGCGGCCCTGGCCGCGGCCTCGACCAGCCTGGCCCGGTCACCGGCGGCGGCCGTGGCCGGGGCCGGGCCTTGACCCGAACCGGCGCGGCTGCGCGCCAGCGCGATCTCCAGGTTGCGCCATGCGCCCGAACGCGACGGATCGCCTGCGGCGGCGCGCTGCAGTGGCGCCACGGCGCCGGCCGCATCG
>JAJXUY010000065.1 GCA_021782525.1 Acidobacteriota bacterium
TCGGTGTGGTCCACGTGCGAGACCATCGGCACGATGCACGAGATCTTGCCCCGCTTCGCCGTCGAGGGCGTCATGAAGAACGAGATGTAGGCGTTGCGGGCGAAGTCGCCGGAGCCGCCGATGCCGTTTTGGATGCGCGTCCCCATCACGTGCGTTGAGTTGACGTTGCCGTAGATGTCCGCCTCGATCATGCCGTTCATCGCCAGGCAGCCGAGCCGGCGGATGATCTCCGGGTGGTTGGAGATCTCCTGCGGCCGCAGGATGATGTTCTTGCGGTAGTCGTCCATGTGGGCGTTGATGCGATCCACCGTGGTGGGGCTCAGCGAGAACGCGGTCGCCGACGCGACGGTGAGCTTGCCCGAGTTGAGCAGCTCGATCATCCCGTCCTGGATCACCTCGGTGTACGAGGTCAGCCCCTCGAACGAGCCCTGGTTGAGGCCGTGCAGCACCGCGTTGGCGATGTTGCCGACGCCGGACTGCAGCGGCAGCAGGTTGGCGGGGAGCCGCCCCTTGACCACCTCGTGCGCGAGGAAGTCGAGGATGTGGCCGGCAATCCGGCGCGAGTCCTCGTCCGGCGGGGCGAACGGCGTGTTGCGGTCGGGCGCGTTCGTCGCGACCACGGCCAGCACCTTCTCGGCCGGGCACTCGAGGTACGGCGTGCCGATACGGTCGCCGGGGTGGGTCAGCGGGATCGGCTGGCGGTCGGGCGGCAGCGCGAAGCGCTGGTAGATGTCGTGCATCCCCTCGAGCTTCTCGCTCTGCCACGAGTTGACCTCGAGGATCACCTTGGTGGCGCTGTCGATCCACACCTTGTTGTTGCCCACCGACGACGAGGGGATCAGGGCGCCGTCCTCGCGGATCCCCGTGACCTCGATGACGGCGACGTCGAGCGGGCCGAGGAACCCCTGGCGCACGAAGATGCCGACGTGCGACAGGTGGATGTCGATGTACTCCATCTCGCCGGCGTTGATCTTCTTGCGGCAGACGGGGTCGGACTGGTACGGCAGGCGCAGCTCGACGCCGTCCACGGTGGCGAGCGCGCCGTCGAGCTCCGGCGCGGTGGACGCGCCGGTCCACACGCTGATGCGGAAGCGCTCGCCGCGCAGGTTCGCGTCGAGGATGCGCTTGGCGAGCGCCAGCGGCACCGCCTTCGGGTACCCGGCGCCGGTGAACCCACTCATGCCGACGTTGACTCCGGCCGGGATCAGCGCCGCCGCCTCCTCCGCCGTCATCACCCGATCCCGCAACACCCGCGACCCGATCCGATCGCTCGCCCTCATGCCGCCTCCCCGCCGGCCGCGGCTCGCCGCCGCGGCCCCGATTCCAGGCTACACCCGCGTCGTCCCGCACCTGGGCGCCCGCGCTTCGCCGCCCTTCGAGCCAACGCCGTTCCGGCGGGCGTGCTGCTGATCTGCGACTGCCCCGAGGAGCCGGACATGGGGGTGACGTGGCACCGCCAGGGTGGACCTCGCCTCGACCTTCTTTCCCGTGATCGCGGCCGCGCGCTCCGACGTGCCCTCGGCGCGAGGTGTGAAGGCGCCGCTCGGGGCGTTCCTGGCCGCTGGCTCGCGAAAACGCATTCCGGCCTTGTACGACCTCGCGACACACTGCGTGCCGCGAACGCCGAACAGTTGGCCCGGCGCGGGCGGGCCTGGGCCGGCGACCATCCAGAGGACGCCCTGGATTACTTCGTCGCCAGGCTGCACCGGGCTCGTCGCAATGACGCTCTTCAGCGCGCCGCGCGAGCCTTGCCGCGGTCGGGCCCGCGGTCACTGCGGATCGAACGAGACCGGCCGCCCGAAGGCGGCCGGACGATGCATCGTCGAGGAAAGGGACGGTACGCCGCGCGTCCGCTAGAACGCGTTCAGCCGCCAGACCGCGGCGAGGCCGATCAACGCCGCGAGCAGGAGCAAGCCCCACGTCGCCAGCGCCGGCACCTCCGTCGACCCGATGATGAACGTGATGTTGCCGGCGCCGAGAACCGGCGGGACGTTGACGGCGACGGGCCCCGTGACCGTCAGGACGCCGCCTGTTCCCGGCAGCGAGGAGACGGCCGAGTCGACCGTGATCGCGGTCGCGGCCTGGACGTAGATGTCGCCGCCGCCGCTCACGACGTTGGTGGAGGCCGCGATGTCGACGGCCTGCCCGCAGTGGACCGAGATCTTGCCGCCGCCGGTCGCCAGGCCGCCCTGGGCGATGGTGACGTTGCCCGTGTGGTTGAGGGTGATGTCGCCGGTGCTGCCGCCGAGGGTGTTGACGCCGGCCGTGTCGATGCTGAGCGTGGTGCCGTGCGAGGTGAACGTCCCGCCGCCGGTGACCACGCCGCCGCCCGTGATGACCACGGCGCCGGAGAAGGTGAGCTGCACGTTGCCGCCTGCCGTCGGGCCGGCGGTGACCACGCCGCCGCCCTCGAAGGTGCCGGTGGTGCCGGAGGCGGTGAACGAGCCGCCGCCGGTGGTCACGACGGCGTTGATCAGGACGACGCCGGTGTGGTTGAGCGCGACGGCGCCGCCGGTCCCGCTCGCGGCGTTGGTGTGGATGCCGTTGATCGTGAGGGTGAAGTCCGTCCCGGCCGAGGTGAACGAGCCGCCGCCGGTAGTCACGCCGCCGTCGGCGATCGTCACGGCGCCGGAGAAGGTGAGCTGCACGTTGCCCCCGCCGCTCGGCCCGGCCGTCTGCACGCCGGCGACCTGAATCGTGCACGTGGTTCCGGTCGCGGTGAACGAGCCGCCGCCGGTGATCACGCCGCCGCCCGTGATGACCACGGCGCCGGAGAAGGTGAGCTGCACGTTGCCGCCGGTCGTCGGACCGGCGGTGATCACGGCGGCGAGGCTGGCGCTCGATCCGGAGGCGGTGAACGAGCCGCCGCCGGTGGTCACGCCGCCGTCCTGGATGAGGACGACGCCGGTGTGGTTGAGCGCGACGGCGCCAGCGGTCCCGCTCGCGGCGTTGGTGTGGATGCCGTTGATCGTGAGGGTGAAGTCCGTCCCGGCCGAGGTGAACGACCCGCCGCCGGTAATGACGCCGCCGTCGGTGATCGTGACGGCGCCGGAGAAGCCGAGCTGCACGTTGCCGCCGCCGGTCGCTCCCGTGGTGTTCAGCCCGGCGCCCTTGATCGTGGCGGTGGTGCCGGTCGCGGTGAACGACCCGCCGCCGGTGACGATGCCGCCGTCCTGGATCGCGACGGCGCCGGTGTGGTTGAGTGCGACGTTACCGCCGGTGCTGCCCAGGACGCTGGTGTGGACACCGTTGAGGGTGAGCGTGAAATCGGTGCCGCTGGAGGTGAACGATCCACCGCCGGTGACGACGCCGCCGCCGGTGATCGTCACGGCGCCGGAGAAGCCGAGATGCACGTTGCCGCCGACGGGCGCCGTGGTAGTGTTCACGCCGCCGACCCCGATGCTGCAGGTGGTTCCGGTCGCGGTGAGCGATCCGCCGCCGGTGGTCACGCCGCCGTCCTGGATCACGACGGCCCCCGTGTGATTGAGCACGACCGCGCCGCCGACGCCGGTCGTTGCGTTCGTGTGGAGGCCGTTGAGGGTGAGCGTGAAGCTCGTCCCGCTCGAGGTGAACGACCCGCCGCCCGTGGTGACGCCGGCGCCGGTGACCGTGACGGCGCCGGTGCTGTTGACCACGACCGAGAGCATCCCGGCGCCGGCGCCGATGCCGACGCCGCCGATGCTGACATCCCCGGCCGCGGTGAGGGTCAGGACCCGGTTGGGGACCGAAGAGTAGACGAACACCGGCTGGACCGTCAGCGTCCCGACGCCGTTGGTGGTGATGCCGGCGTTGCCCGCCGCGAGCTGGGTGTTCAGATCGGTGTACGACAGGTTGGAAGGGCTCGCAGTCGGCGTCCACACGCCGGCCACGAACGAGCCGTTCGTGCTCGCGGCGGCCGACACGGTGACGTCGAAGGCTTGGGCGCGCCCGGCGGCGAGCAGCGCGCCGGCGAGCACTACAAGACCGATCCGCAGCACACGGTTGGGGAGTCTCTTCTTGGGACACGGTTGACTGGCCGCCATGACTCGGTTGCCTCCTATCCTCGACCTGGGAGCGACGCCGACGTTGCCGGCGCCAACCCCGTTGAGATGCTGCCCCCTGGAACTCCGACTCTACGGGTACGTTAACTTCCTTGGAACGAAACTAATTCTCGACAACGGTGCCGACGGCTTGGGTACGACGCTGGCGTGTCGCCGATGACGCTGACGGCCGCTGTCCGACGCTGCTGTCTTGGTGACGATCGTGCCTTCCCGGCAACCACCGTGGCTTCGGCGAATCGTAGAGAGCCAGCCCGCGGGCGTCAACCGTTCACCACGCCGCCGGGAGAACGTCGGGCCGCCGGACCCGACGTGCGGTGCTCGTCGAGCGCTGACCCTTGCGCGCACGCCGCGCGCGCCCCACGAGCGACATCGTTGCGGAGGTGAGGTTGTGTGGGGCCGGCGCGCCGCGCCGACAGCCTCTCTGTCTCTGTGGAGCACGCGCCCCGCGCGTGCTCGACGGCGCTCCTCGAGCCACGGCGTCTGCGCGCACGGGGCATGCGTGCGCCCCCCTGGGCCAGCGGCTGCTCGAGGCTGGCCGGCTCGAGGAGCTTCGCGCGGGATCGTCAAGGGGCGTGGCGACCTGCCGTGCCGTCCCCACGCGGCGGCAACAGCGTGCGGCGCCGGCGGCCGACACCGCCGGCGCCGCGGATTGCCGCGCGGTGTTACTTGTACTCCTTGATCTCCGGCGCGGAGAGCAGCGACTCGAGGATCTGCTTGGCGGCGTCCACCATCGCCGCCTGGGCCGCCTCGGCCGCGAGGGTGCGCGCCTTGAACCCCGAGGCCATGCCCTTGCCCGATTGCCCGTTCCCCGTTGCCGTCTGAGTGAAGATCTTGTTCCCCTCGCGATCGTACACGTTGACCCGGAGGATGACCGACGCGGTGTAGGGGTTGTAGGCGGGGTGCGGGACCACCGCCTCGAACTTCACGATCGACGGCTCGATCACCAGGTCGGCCCCCGGCGCCGGCTTGGCGGCCTCGGCCTTGACGACGCTCTTGAACACGGTGGGCAGGTTCGTCTCGAACAGGCCGACCACCTGGGCTCCGATGGGGTAGACCATCTTGTCGAACGGGCTCGTCTTGACGACATGGGTGAACTCGGCCACCTCCTTGGGGGCGAACAACCCCGCCGTCAGCGGATATGGCGTCGCCCCTGCAAGCTCGATCTTCGGCGGCGGCGGCATCTTCAGAGTGAACGCCGCGGCGGCCAGCGTCGTCAGGACCAGCGCCGCGCCTATCAGTGTTGCCTTCCTCATCGCAGTCTCTCCTCTCCTTCTTCGGTGATGGCCTGACCCGCCGGTCACGGCAGGCCGGCCAGAAGCTCATTGGCGACTCGTGCGACCGCGGCTGAGTCATCCGGGTTCACCGCCGGCCATACACCGCGGTCGACCCAGAGCACCTCGCCGTCGGCGCCGCGCACGAGCGCCGCCTGCAGCAGCAGTCCCTGCGCGAACGCGGGGAGGTAGATGGGGTAGACGAAGAACGAGTCGCCCCGTGCCATCGCGGCGCTGTAGGCGCCGCCGTAGCTGATCGCCGTCCCGGCCGCGAACATCGCCACCTTGCCGGCCTTCATGCCGCCGGTCTCGACGGTCTGCCTTCCGGTGATCACGAGCAGGGCGTCGGCGCCCGCGCCGGCCGCGAGCGTTCGCGCCGCGTCTCGTCCGCTCCTCGTCTCCAAGGTCGGGGCCTCGGCGAGGTAGGCGAGCCTGATCGGATCGAGCAGCTCCATCGAGGTGCGGGCATCGCGCCAGAGCGCCTTGTGCGCTGCGTCCTCCGCACCGCCTTGAGCGGGCGCGAGCGTCACCACCTCGGCGCGTCCGGCCGCGCCGACGTGGATCGCCGCGGCCAAGGCGGCGGCGAGCCGCGTGCCCTGCTCGAGCGAGACCTCCTCGTGGGCGAAGTGCCGGAGCGTCACGCGGACCTCGGGCCCGACGAGTGCGATCGTGTGCGGCGGCGCGGCCGTGCTCGCGCCGGTCGCCGCGCCGCCCGCCGTCGTGACCCGGCTGAGCGTCACCGTCACGGCGCCCGTCGCGGGCCCCGCCTCGACGGTGGCCGGCGCGTAGCCGCGCTTCTCGAGCACGAACGAGAGGCGCCCGGCCTTGCCGAAATCGAACGCCTTCGCGAGCGGCGTCGTGCCCGCCACGGCGCGCACGTCACCACCCGCGCCACCTGAGACATGCACGACCGACACCAGCGCTCCCGGCGGGTCGCTCTCGATCTTGAGCACCGCCTTGCCTGCCGCGAGGGCGTTGACGGCTGCAACCGCGGCGATTAACACGACGACCGTGGTCGCGATGGACAGATGGCGTCGCAGAGCCGCGGCTGAAAGATAGTGCCTTGTTTGGTCTTTCACAGAGTGATTTTCTAGCACGGTGGCGCCCGCACCGCAAGCGGCGCGCAGCTTCAACCTCTCCTTGTCGCCTGACCTCCTCCCGGCTTGGCCGTGCCCGCGACCTCGTGCGCCCGTAGGTGCCCACGCGAGGAGAAGTGAACCGGCCGCTCAACCCAGTCGGCCGGAGCGCATCGAGCGGCTGCTGTTCGTGGCGATCACGCGGGCGCAGGCGTGGGCCGGCCTCTCCACGGTGGTCGAAGGGAAGCAGGTCTTCGCCCCGCTGCAGCGCCTGCTCGCCCCGCGCCGCGGGCGTCACTGGGCCGTGCAGGACTTGCGCACGATCCCGCCGGTCTACGGCGAGGTTTCCCCGCCCCCCGCGCCGCCCGAGGACGACCTCACGAGCCTGCTGTAGCCCGCCCCGCCAGGCCGATCGGCGGGTTGATCAGGAACGCCGCCAGCCAACCGATGGCGGGGGCGAGGGCGCACACTCCCGACGCGGCCACGAAGCCGGCGAGACCGGCAAGGAAGATGCGGCGGTACCCCCAGATGTCGCCGAGGCGCCCGAACAGCAGCGCCAGGCTCGCGATCGTGAGCAGGTACGCCATCGGGATCCGCTGCGCCACCGCGACGCTGGCCGCCAAAGAGCGCGTGATCGTCGGCAGGATCACGTTGACGAGGCTCGCGTCGATCGGTCCGAGGATCGTGCCGAGCATCACCACGGCGAGGATCGCGCGGCGGCGCGGGTGGCCCGCCGCGTCCGCGCCGGGGCGCGTCCGGTGGGCTGGGCGGTCGCGTTCATCCCGGGCTCAGACGGCGACGGCCGCCTCGCGCGCTTTGATGCGCGCGGCCACCAGGGTGGCCACCAGCTCGGCGGCGAGGTCGAGGCCGACCGCCGCGGTGTTGAGGCAGAGGTGGTGGGTCCAGGCGTTGTCCCACTCGAGGCCGGTGAACGCCCGCACGAACCTGGCGCGCTGCTTGTCCGAGCGGCGGATCGCCTCCTCCGCCTCTTTCTCGCTGGCGAAACCGTACGCCTCGATCGCGCGCTGGACCCGCCACTCGAGCGGGGCGTGCGCCCGGACCGAGATCAGGCCGGGGTGGTCGGCGAGGACGTGAAAGGCGGCGCGGCCGACGATGACCGCGTCGTAGCGGCCCG
>JAJXUY010000066.1 GCA_021782525.1 Acidobacteriota bacterium
GTTCATCTACCCGCGCTGGACGATCACGCCGGCGGCGTGGTCGCAGTGGCTGCCGGCGTTGGCGGCGCTCGCGGCCGTGGCGGCGCTCGCGGCGCTGCGGCGGCGGATCGGCCGCGGCCCGCTCGCCGGCGCCTTCCTGTTCGGCGGCGTGCTCTTTCCGGCGATGGGGTTCTTCAACGTGTACGCGATGCGCTACTCGTACGTCGCCGACCACTTCGCCTACCAGGCGGTCGCCGTTTTCGCGGCCGCGCTCGCGGCCGGCGCCGCCGGGCTGCTCGAGGGGAAGGGAAGGGCGCTGCGGGCGGCCGCCGCCACGGCCGGCGTGCTCGTCGTCGCGACCCTAGCGATCCTCACGTTCCGCCAGGCGCGGACCTACCGCGACGCCGACACGCTGTGGCGCGACACGCTCGCCGCCAACCCCGACTGCTTCATGTGCCACAACAACTACGGCTACTCGCTGTACACGCGCGGGCGGGTCGCCGACGCGGTCGCGCAGTTCGAGCGGTCGCTGCGCCTGCAGCCCGACAACGTGCCGGCGTTGCTCAACCTCGCCCGCGTCGACGAGGACCGCAACGACCTCGACGGCGCCATCGCGCGCCTGCGCGTCGCGCGCAAGGTGGATCCCGGCAACACGACCGTGATGGTCAACCTCGCCACCGACTACACCAAGTCGGGGCGCTACGACGAGGCGAAAGCCGAGTACCGGCGGGCGCTCGCGCACCCCTCGGCCAACGACTACCTGGCGCACAACGGGCTCGGCGTGGCGCTCATGCACGAGGGGAACGTCGCCGGCGCCGTGGAGCAGTTCCGTGCCGCGCTGGCGGCCAAGCCGGGCTACTGGATGGCCCGCGCCAACCTCGAGCGGGCGCTGCCGCGTCTCGGGGTGCCCGCGGTGGAGCCTCCGCGGCCCTGAGCCGTTCCGGCGGCCTACCCCCGCGCGCAAGAAAGAGGAATCGTTTCAAACGGCGCTCTGTTGTCCCCCCGTCGGCCGCGGGCGTAAGATCACCGGTCGGATCGGCCGCCGCTCTCGGGGCGGTCGCAGGGGGGCTCGAATGGCCGTTGCAGCAGGTCGTGAAGCCGGCCGCCGGCGGTCGGCGGCATCGTTCGCCGGAACGGCGCTGGCGGGGCTCGCACCCGCCCTCGCGCTGCTCGGCGGTCTCGCGGCCTCGTCGTGCGCCCGTTCGGGCGGCGTGCCCACCTCTCCGAACGCGCCGGTCATCCTGATCTCGATCGACACGATGCGGGCGGACCACCTGCCCGCCTACGGCTACACCAAGATCGCGACGCCGAACCTCGACCGCCTCGCGAGCGACGCCTGGCTGTTCGAGAAGGCCTACACGCCGTGCCCGATGACGCTGCCCGCCCATACCACGATGCTGACCGGCGAACTCCCCCCCGAGCACGGCGTCCGCAACAACATCGGCTTCGTCTTCGACGGCAAGACACACCCCAGCCTGCCGGTCTTCCTCAAGGAACACGGCTACGCGACCGGAGCGGCCGTCTCCTCGTACGTGCTGCGCTACGAGACCGGCCTCGGGCCGCTGTTCGACTACTACGAGGACTCGGTGGGGATCGCCCCCGGCGTCGAGTCGGTGCACTACCGGCGCTCCGGCGACAAGACCGCGGCGTTCGCAGAGAAGTGGATCGCCGCCCACGACGGCAAGCCGTTCTTCTTCTTCTTCCACATCTACGAGCCGCACCTCCCGTACGACCCGCCGGAGCCGTTCCGGAGCCGCTACGGCGTGACGTACGACGCCGAGGTCGCGACCGCCGACCAGGTCATCGGCGGCTTCCTCGACGAGATGAAGAAGCTGGGCGTCTACGACAGGGCGATCATCGTCCTGGTCGGCGACCACGGCGAGGGGCTCGGCGACCACGGCGAGATGCAGCACTCGATCCTGCTCTATCGCGAGGTCATGCACGTCCCGATGATGGTCAAGCTGCCGCACTCGTTCGGCGGCGGCCGCCGCATCGCGACGCCGGCGCAGCTCTCCGACATCGTGCCGACCGTCCTGCAGGTGCTCGGCGACCGGATCCCGAAGTGGGTCAGCGGATCCTCGGTCCTCGGTCTCCCCGCGCAGCCGACCGGCACCCCGCGCGTGATCTTCGGAGAGACGCTCTTCCCGCGGCTCCAGCTCGGCTGGTCCGACCTGCGCTCGGTGATCGAGAACGACTACCAGTACATCTACGGCCCGCGCCCGGAGCTGTACGACATGGCGGCCGACCCGGGGGAAAAGCACGACCTGATCGCCAGCCAGCCGGCGGTGGCCGCGCGGCTGGCCGCCGCGCTGCAGCACTACCCGCAGGGGAACGAGCATCCGGCCCCCGCGGACGAGGAAACGCTGCGCCGCCTGGCGGCGCTCGGGTACATCGGCGGCCTGCACGACCGCGGCACCGCCGCGGTGCTCCCCAACCCGGTCGACAACATCCAGTACCTGCAGCGGATGCAGGAGGGGTGGCAGCTCGCCGCCGACCAGCACCTGGCGCAGGCGGTCGCGGTGCTGCGCTCGGTGGTCAAGGACAACCCGGGGATGTCGGACGTCTGGATCAAGCTCGGCGAGCTCTACGCCGACGCCGGGCAGGACGCCGAGTCGGAGGCCGCCTACAAGCAGGCGCTCGACCGCTCACCGGTGTTCCTCGCCGACATCGCGGTGGCGCTCGGCTTCGTCCAGTTCCAACGGGGCGAGCTCGACCAGGCCCAGTCCGCAGGCCAGCGGGCGCTCGTCGAGGTGCCGACGAAGGCCCACGAGCTGCTGGCGCGCGTCGCGCTCGCGCGCGGCGACTTCGCGACCGCCGAGCGCGAGGCGGTGGCGGCGGCCGGCTCGCGCAACCCGCAGCCGTCGGCGATCCTGGTGATGGCGGAGATCAAGCTGCGCGAGGGCAAGCCGGCGGACGCGCTCGCCGTCGTCGAGAAAGCTGAACGGTATGCGACCGAGCTCCGTCTCCCGACGGTGTACAACCTCGACTACCTGCGCGGCGACGCGCTCGCGCGCCTGAACCGGCCGGCCGAGGCCGAGGCCGCGTTCGAGCGCGAGATCGCGGCGTTCCCGCAGCACGCGCAGGCGTACGCCACGCTCGGCGTGATCCACTTCATCCAGGGCGACCGCGCCGGGCTCGACCGCCTGATGGAGGCGATGGTCAAGGCCGACCCGACGCCGAAGACGTTCCGCCTCGCCGCCACCACCTACGACTCGATCGGCGACAAGGCGGCGGCCGCCCAGTACCGGCGCCGCGCCGACGCCGCCCAGGCGAAGATCCCGGAGTAGCCGGCCCCGGGCAAGAAAGCTGCGTGGCGGTGGGCAGTGGCCGGTGGTCGGCGAAGGCCGTGGGTCGTGGTTCGTGGATCGTGGGTGGCAAGAACGCTGGTGCAGGGGAGCTGAGGGGCTGAGGAGCAGAGACAAGACATCGTTGCGCTCCTCGACGCCTCGACCCCTCCGCGCCTCGACTCCCCGGCAACTACGCCGTCTTCCCCTGACTCCCGCCCCTTTTCCCCGCGCCGCTCGTTTCCCGCCCTGGGCTGTTGTCTCTCCCTGCGGACCACGGACCACGGACCACGGACCACGGACCACGATCTCTCGCCGGCCGCCGGCCACGCCGCTCGTCTTTCCCGCCCCAAAGAGAAAGGCCCCGGTCGCGAGGACCGGGGCCCGGAACTGCGGTTCGGGAAAAGTTAGAAGCGAACGCCGAGCGAGAGGACGAACGTGCGCGGCGTCTGGTACGCGATCGTCGACAACGCCTTGCCGAACGTCGGCGACTTCTGCCAGTTGCCGCAGTGCGGCGTGGTCACGCCCTGGGGGCACTCGACCGGCTTGCCGGTGAACGGGCTGAACGGGTCGAGGTAGCTCTTGTTGAGCGATGTGTAGATCGTGGTGCCGATGCCGCCCGGGTAGTTGACCGCGTGCTCGTTGAACACGTTGGTGACGCGCGGCTCGACGTAGAACTGCAGATCGGTGCCGAGCGCCGGGAGCACGAACGCGTAGTTGAACGCGAGGTCGGTCGAGGTGGTGTTGTCGAGCCGGAACGCGCCGCGCGGGCTGAAGTAGTAGCTGACGTTCTTCGGCGGGGACGAGTACCCCGGGTTGGTCACGTACGGGCGGATCGAGATGTTGCCGACCGCGGAGTACGGGGCGCCCGAGATGTAGGTCTCCATCAAGCTGACGGAGAGCCGGTTGTGCTTGGTGTTGAGGAGGTCCCACACGCCGTACGCGTGGAAGATGCTGCGTACGTCGGCGGGCAGGTAGCCGGAGGGGTTGTACTGGGCGAACGCCTTGTACTCGGGGTACTGCAGCGTGTTCCCCGGGACCGGGCCGGACCCGCCGTTCTCGCCGGCGAAGTTGCCCTTCAGCGTCGACCAGGTGTAGTTGCCGCCGAGGTTGATCGCGTCGGAGAGGCGGTACGACGCCGAGATCGTCACGCCGTCGTACTTGCGCGTGAGGATGGTGTTGGTATTGACCAGGTTGGAGAGGTCGTAGGGGTTGCCGAACTGGTCCAGTACCTGCTTCGGCGTCCCGTCGGAGTTGTAGGCCGACTCGAACAGGTAGAAGTCGTTGTACTTGCGATGGATGTAGTCGACGCGAACGTTGCCGTTGCCGCCGAGGCGCTTGCTGAAGCCGATCGTGTACTCGTCGACGTTCGGCGACTTCAGCGAGTTCGGGATGTCCTCGTTGAGGCCGGGGATGAAGGCGCCGACCAGGAGTGAGTTCTTGTCCGCCTGCGACAGGCCGTTGAACCAGTTGAAGATCGTGGTGATCGTCTGGGCCGGAGTGAGGCAGCCGGCGCCGGTGGTGGTGTTGCAGCTCGGGTCGGTGTTGATCGCCGGCGGCGCCGCGCCGCTGGCGGGGGTGCCGTACAGGTAGGTCAGGGACGCCGGCTGGCCGCCGGCGGCAGTGGCGTCACCCTCGGTGTTGGCGATCGCGGCGACGTACTTGGCGTAGCTGGCGTTGAACTGCAAGTCGCCGTCGCCCTTGGGATCGTAGGTGGCGCTCAGGCGCGGGCTAATGTTCGAGTCCTTCGCCGTGAGCACGCCGGAGGCGTTGACGCCGTGGTTCTTGTCGTAGCGAACACCGATGTTGAACGACCAGTTGTTGTTCAGGCGCCACTTGTCGTTGATGAACGCCGACTGGGTCTTGAAGTTGTTGCCCGACGTGAGCTGGCTGATCGGCGCCCAGAAGACGTACGACAGGCCGGAGTCGGGGACGAAGATCGGGTACGGCGTGCCGCCCGGGAGCGTCGGCATCGGGCCGGGCAGGCCGACTTCGCCGTCGGCGTAGAGGAACCAGCTCGAGCCGGACTGGTAGTTGTTCGCGGTGCGCATGTCCTCGAACTGGTCGAAGCCGAGGACGATGTCGTGCGAGCCGAGGGAACCGCTGGAGAGGAACCACGACGCCTTCGCGAGGTAGTCCTTGTTGTCGCGTTTCTCGGCGCCATTGGCGCACACGCCGCAGAAGATCGGCGAGTTGTAGAACGGCACCGCGCCGAAGTTCCACAGGTCGGCGATCGGGGTGCCGCGCTGCAGGTCGGTGTAGCGGCTGCCGGAGTTCTCGAAGGTGAAGTTCTTCTCCGAGTACTGGCCCTCGACGAAGAAGTTGTCGGAGAGCACGCCGGTGTAGTTGACCGCCTTCAACTGCTGCGGCAGCTGACGGCTGTAGGTGCTGGCGAGGTCGAAGAACGCGTACCCCGTCGGGTTGAAGCCGTAGCCGAAGTCGGAGTGGTCGACCTTGAGGTAGGAGCCGACGATGCGGTGGTTCGGGTTGATCGCGAACGTCAGCTTGCCCTCGTAGCGGTTCTCGTCGAACCCGGTCGTGTACGGGATCTCGGTGACATAGGTCTGGGCAGAGCCTTTGGTGTCGAGCTGGCGGAACGCGCCGAAGAACCAGATGTGGTCCTTCCAGAAGTAGCCGCCCAGCGTCGCCTCGTGCTGGTTGTTGATCTTGTCGAGGCGCTGCGCCTTGGTGAGCGGGGTCTTGGCGGTCCACTTGTCGTTGGTCATCGTGTCGCGGTACGACCCGTGGAACTCGTTGCCGCCGGACTTGGTCAGCATGTTGACCACGCCGCCGGTGAAGCGGCCGTACTCGGCCGACACGTCGGAGACCGCCGTGGTGGTCTCCTGGACGGCATCCTCGATGTAGAGGGCGGTCGGCGTGCCGCGGACGTTGTCCATCACCGCGACGCCGTTGATCATGAACAGGTTCTCGTACGACACCGCGCCTGCGATCGTGATCGCGTTGGAGGCGCCGGGGTTGGCCTCGACGCCGGCGGTCATCAGCGCCGCCGACTGCAGCGTCTTCGCCACCGGCAGCTTGTTGATCAGCGCCTTGTCGTAGGTGGTGGAGGCGGTGCCTGTGCTCGAGATTGTCTCGTAGCTACCGGTGACCGTCACCTCTTCCGCGACCTTGGCCTGCGGCATGGTCGCGTTCACCCGCTGGGTCTGGGCGGCGTTGACCTTGACCGTGGTGTCGATCGTCTGGAAACCCTGCAGCTCGAACCGCGCCCGGTAGTCGCCGGGGGGCAGGAACGGCAAGGTGTAGTCGCCGTTTTCGTTGGTGACCGTGGTGCGGGCCCCCTGCAGGTTCGGGGAGGTCACGGTCACGGTCACGCCGGGCAGCGGCAGCTTCCCGTCCGATGCGTGGCCGGAGATGGTGCCGGTCGGCATCTGGGCGAACAGCGGCGCCGCTGCGAACCCGATGAGCAGTGCCAACAGAACAAATCGCTTCATCCTTTCCTCCTTGCTTCCTCGTGCTTTGTGGCTACCTTCATGGCGCCAGGGGTCTGGCGCCTCTGATGGCTCACATCCAAGAGTTCGGAAAGCTCAGGCGCCCACCTCCTTCCCGGAACGGAGTCGATCCCTCGCGGTCGACCCTCAAAAATGGTCACAATACTACAGACACGGACACACAACTACCGGCCGCTGCAATGCAACGCCTGTGCCGGGTTTCGCCGTACTGCGGTCCCCAAACGGCCGTTCGATGTCCGGCGGTTTGGATTCGCCGTTCAGCTCTGTGGATGCCGCAGCCGCGAGGGCAGCTCACGCCGGCGCGGGAGCCCGCTCACCCTGTGGCTAGGGCGCGGTGGCGGTGCAGTCGCCGCCTTCGCTGACGGCCGCGTACAGCGCCGCCTCGGCCTCACGGAGCAACTCGCCGGCGGAAAGATGGCCGCCCGGGCGGACCTGGGCCAGGCCGACGGTGACCCGGGTGCGGGAGGCGCGGTCGCCGGCGTGCTCGTTGGCGCCCCGCCGCAACCGCTCGATGATCGCCATGGCGGCGTGCTCGTCGGTCTCGGCGAGGAGGAGCGCGAACGTCTCCTCGTCGTACCGCGCGAGCAGGTCGATCTGCCGCAGCGCCCGGCGCAGGCTCGCGACGGTGTCGGCGGCGGGCTGGGTGCGCTCGCCGCCGGCATCCGCGACGGTCAGGCGGAGGACCGCGATGGCGAGCGGCGACCCGCTGCGCCGCGCCCGCAGCATCTCGGAGGCGAGCCGATCGGCGAAGCGCTCGCGCGTCATCA
>JAJXUY010000067.1 GCA_021782525.1 Acidobacteriota bacterium
CGCCCGCATCGCCGTCGGCCGGGCCGCGCGCGAGGCCGGACGATGACCGTCGGCGAGCTGCACGCCGAGGGCGCGGCCGCCCTGCAGGTCGGCCCCGGCCTCCCCAACCCGCGCCGCGAGGCGCGCTGGTTGCTCGCGCGGGCGCTCCGCCGCTCCGAGGCGTGGCTCCTCGCCCACCCCGACGAGCCGGTCGCCGAGGCAACGGCCGCGCTCTTCCGCTCGTGGTCGGCCCGGCGCGCCGCCGGCGAGCCGGCGCACTACATCGTCGGCACGTGCCCGTTCTGGGGCCGCATCTTCGCCGTGACCCCCGCCGTGCTGATCCCCCGCCCCGAGACCGAGTTGATCGTGGAGTGCGCCCTGACGTTGCCGCAACCGGGGCGACCGCGGATCCTCGACGTCGGCACCGGCTCCGGCTGCCTCGCGGCGACGCTCGCGCTCGAGCTTCCCGGCGCGACCGCCGTCGCGACCGACGTGTCGCCCGAGGCCGTCGCGGTCGCGCGGCGCAACGCCAGGGCGCTCGGCGCCGACGTGCTCTTCGCCGCCGGCGACCTGGCAGCGCACGTGCGCGGGACGTTCGACCTCGTGGTCGCCAACCTCCCGTACGTCCCCGACGCCGAAATCCCCGGCCTCGCCGTCGAGATCCGCGCCCACGAGCCGCACGTCGCCCTCGCCGGCGGCGCGGACGGCGCCGACCTGCTGCGGACGTTCATGGCCGACTTGCCGCGCCTGCTCGCCCCCGGCGGTCACGCCCTGCTCGAGATGGGCCCGCGCCAGCGCGCCGGCTTGCAGGCCGCGGTGACCGCCGCCGGCTTTGTCGAGGTGCACCGCGGCCTCGACCACGCGGGGATCGAGCGCGTCCTCGTCCTGCGCCGGGCGTGAGACCGTGGTCCGTGGTCCGTGGTCCGTGGTCCGTGGTCCGTGGTCCGTGGTCCGTGGTCCGTGGTCCGTGGTCCGTGGTCCGTGGTCCGTCAAGAACAGTACGTGAATGGCAGGGCGTAGGGGTTACGGCGTGTAGCCGCGCTGCCGGCAGGATCGTGGTCCGTGATCCGTGGTCCGTGGTCCGTGGTCCGTGGTCCGTGATTGACAGTACGTGACCGGCAGCGCGTAGGGGTGGCGGCGTGTAGCCGCGCCGCCGAGATTGGGCCAGCTGCTAGGAGGGCAAGGCGGTCGGACCGGAGCGTACCCGGAGGGTACGTGAGGATCCGAACCGCCGCAGCCCGACAACGCAGATGGCCCGGGATCGGCGGCGCACTAACCGCGGAGGGCTTCGACGGGGGTCATCCGCGCTGCGGAGAGCGACGGGAAGATCCCGGCGAACAGCCCGACCGCGACCGCGAACCCGATCCCGAGCGCGAGACCGAGCGGCGCGAGCGGCAGGCCGGCCTCGAACGAGCCGGAGAGCACGCGGGTGATGACGACCCCGAGCCCGCAGCCGAGCAACCCGCCGAGCGCCGACAGGCTCGTGGACTCGACCAGGAACTGCACCAGGATCGCTCGGTCGGAGGCGCCGATCGCCTTGCGCAGGCCGATCTCGTACAGGCGCTCGGCGAGCGAGATCTTGAGCACCGAGTAGATGCCGACGCCGCCGACGAGCAGCGAGATGCCGGCGATCGCGGCCATGACGATCGTCCAGTTGCGCAGCATCTCGCGGATCCGCGCCTCGGCCTTGAAGATCTCGTCGGCGACGTTCTCGACGTGGAAGTCGCCGACGCCGTGGTGGGCGCGGCGGACCAGTCGCTCGGTCTCGGCCTGCACCGCCGAGAAGCGATCCTCGTCGCTGCTCTTGACCATCAGCAGCGCGATGCGGTCGCCGCCGCGCAGGTACGAGCGGAACGCGTCGAGCGGCACCAGCACGCCGTTCATCTCGCGCCGCGCCGAGCCCCCGTCGTTGACCTGGCTGTTGCCGATCCTGGACTCGACGCCGACGACCTCGAACACCGCGTCACCGAGACGGACCTGCCGCCCGATCGGGTCGTCGCTCCCGAACAGCGAGGTCGCGAGGTCGGCGCCGAGCACCGCGACGCGCCGCCGCGCACGCTGGTCACGGCCGTCGAAGAAGCGGCCCGCGCTGACCGTCCGGTTGCGCACGAACGCGTACGAGGGCGTGACGCCGTACACCCGCACGCGGCGCTCCTCGCCGCGGCCCTTGATCACGGTGTCGAGCGCCGACATCGCGGCCACCGCGTCGTAGTCGCCCCAGCGCGCGAGGTCGTTGACGTCGGACACGGCGAGCCCGCGCGAGAACTGCACCTTCTTGCGCTCGAGCGGCGTCTGCGGCGCCCGCTGCGAGACGAACATGACGCCGTCGTACCCGAGGCCCTTGATCCCCTCCCACACCATGACCTTGATCGCCTCGATCATCGTCACCATCACGACCACCGCGAGGGTGCCGAGGACCACGCCGACGAGGGTCAGGCCGGAGCGCATCTTGTGGCCCCAGATCTCGGCGAACGTCGTGCGGACCGCTTCCCAGAACGCCATCACTCGTACCTCAGGGCGACGACCGGGTCGAGCCGCGCCCCCCGCACGGCGGGGTAGAACCCCGCCACCAGACCGACCAGCGCCGCGGCGACCACGGAGACCACCAGCATCGCCGGGGTGAGGGCGGCCGTCTGCCCGAGCAGCGCGGCAATCGCATGCACGAACCCGATCCCGACGGCGAGACCGCAGACCGCGCCGATCCCCGTGACCACCAGCATCTCGCACATGAACTGCACCGCGATGTGCCACCCCTTGGCGCCCAGCGCCTTGCGCACGCCCACCTCGCGCATCCGCTCGGTGAACGACGCGAGCAGGATGTTGGCGTTGACGATGACGCTCACGATCAGCGAGATCAGCCCGCAGATCATGAACGTGAGGTCGTACACCTTGCCTTGCTGGTCCATCTGCTCGAGGCGGTCGACGCGCGCGTACACCTGGAAGTCCTCGGCGCCGTGCCGCGCGAGCAGCAGGCGCTTGACCGCCGGCACCGCCGTCTTCGCCGCCTCGCGGCTCGCGAGGCGCATCGAGATCTCGTCGATCGACCTCGCCCCCGCGCCGACCTGCCGGGCCTGCAGCGAGGTCACCGGCACGACGATGAGCTCGTTCATCCAGTCGAGCGAGTTGTACGTCTCCGCCTTGTTCCAGTAGAACTCGCGGTACTTGAGCACGCCGACGACGCCGTAGAGCGTGTCGCCGAGGCGGATCGACCGCCCGATCGGGTCGTCGGAGCCGAAGTACTCGCGCGCCCGCGTCGCCCCGAGGACGCACACCGCGCTGCGGGTGGCGACGTCGTCGTCGGAGACGAAGCGGCCGCGCTCGACGATGAGTTCGTGCAGCTCCCGGTAGCGCGGCGCGACGCCGGAGACGGTGTCGTTGCGCGTCAGGCGCGCCGAACGGACCTGCAGGTAGCGCTCGACCGTCGGCTCGACCAGGTCGAAGCCGGGCACCGAGACGCGCACCGCCGCGACGTCGTCCATCGTCAGGCCGAGGCTCGCCTTCTCGCGCGCCGAGGTGCGCACGTTCTCGAGCGGCTTCGACCACACCATGCACTTGAGCACCCCACCCGACTCGGCGTAGAACTTCAGGCTCTGCTCGCGGCCGCCCGCGGTCAGCCCCATCGTGCCGATCACCGAGCCGACGCCGAGCACCACGCCGAGCGTCTGCAGCGCCGTTCGCCCGGCGTGCGCGCGCACCTCGGCGAAGCCGTCGGCCACGGCGGTGGCGAGGTTCACGCGGCGGCCCTCTCGCCGGTCTCGACGAGACCGTCCACGATGCGCACGATCCGCCGCGCGTGCCGCGCGACCGCGGGGTCGTGGGTCACCAAGATCACCGTCTGCCCGGCGCGGTTGAGCTCGTCGAACAGCTCCATGACCTCGCCGCCGGTGTTCTGGTCGAGGTTCCCGGTCGGCTCGTCGGCGAGCAGCAGCGCCGGGCCGGTGACCAGGGCGCGGGCGACCGCAGCGCGCTGCCGCTGGCCGCCGGAGAGCTGGCTCGGGAGCGACCGCCCGCGCTCGCCGAGGCCGACGCGGGTGAGGATCTCCTGCGCCCGCGCTCGCCGCGCCTCGGCGGCGACCCCGCCGTAGAGCAGGGGCAGCTCGACGTTGCGCTGCACGCTCGCCCGCGGAAGCAGGTTGAACGCCTGGAAGACGAAGCCGATGAAACGGTTGCGCAGCTCGGCCAGGCGCCCGCGGGAGAGGTCGGCGACTTCCTCGCCGGCGAGGAGGTAGCTCCCGCGCGTCGGCGTGTCGAGACAGCCGAGGATGTGCATGAGCGTGGACTTCCCAGACCCCGACGGGCCCATGACCGCGACGTACTCGCCGCGGCCGACCTCGAGGTCGATGCCCCGCAGCGCGTGCACGGCCGCGTCGCCGGCGTCGTAGGTCTTCCACACGCCCGCAAGCTTGAGCAGCGGCTCGCTCACGACCGGTCCTCCTTCTTCTTCGGCTTGGTCGGGTCCTCGAGCGCCACCTGCTCCCCGGCGACGAGGCCCGAGGTGATCTGCACCTTGGCGAGGGAAGCGATCCCGGTCTCGACCTTGCGCTCCTCGAAGCGTTGCTTCCACGCCTCGCGCGCGTCGGCGGGCGCCTTGGGTTGGGCCGTCGCGTCGATCGCCCGGCGCACGTAGACGACCTCGCCGTCCTCGCGCTCGAACACCGCCTCCACCGGCACCGCCAGCACCTTCGCCGCGCGCTCGCCCTTGATCGAGACGTTCGCGGTCATGCCGGTGCGCAGCTCCTTCCCCTGGGCGTCGAGGGAGATCTCGACGTCGAACACCTTGACCTGATCGGCCAGACGGGCCGCCGGCGCGATGCGCGAGACCTTGCCGGGGAAGCGCAGCTTCGGGTAGGCGTCGAGCGTGACCGTCACCGGCGCTCCGAGCCGCACCTTGCCGATGTCGACCTCGTTGACGCCCGCCTTGACCAGCATCGTCGCGAGGTCGGCGACGGTGGCGATCACCGTCCCGGCGTTGAACGACCCGGCGCCGGTGACCGCCTCGCCGAGCTCGACCGGACGGGTGATCACGACGCCGTCCATCGGCGCGGTGATGTTGATCCGCTGGTCGGCGGTCGCGCTCACGGGCACTCCCGACGAGGTCATGATCGCCGCCTTCTCCCGCGCCGCCGCGAGCTCCTCGCGCGCGGACTTGTAGCGCGTCTCCGCGGTGCGGTGCGCCTCCTCCGAGATCAACCCGTCCTTGAGGAGCGCGTCCTTGGCCCGGAAGTCCTGGTCGGCGTCGGTGAAGTCGATCTCCGCCTGGTTGACGCCGCGGCGCACGCCGGCCAGCGTCTGCGCCTGGTTGACGTCGGGCTCGATCGCGGCGATGAGCTGCCCCTTCTTGACCACGTCGCCCTCGCGGACCGGCAGTTCGACGACCTTGCCCGAGAGCGCCGACTTGACGTCGACCTTGACCTCGGGCTCCACGGTGCCGACCTCGAGCACCTCGACCTGCACGTCGGCGAGCGCGGCCTTGCCCAGCGGGGTGTCGTCCTTGACCGGATCCGCGGTCCTCGCGCGCGCCGCGAGCGCCACCGCCGTCCCTACCACCACCACGCCGACAGCCGCACCGATGACCCAACGCCTGCGCTTCGCCGTCATGACAACCTCCATCTGTTACAACCTGACTACGCAACGGGAGGTGCCAGGGTTCTCGGGAGGCGCGGCAGCGGCTGCTCGGGACTACCCCCGGGGCTGGAAGCGGTCGAGCCGAACCTGGTTGAGGGCGGCGAGCGCGCGGCCGAGCGACTCGTCCGGCACGAGGAAGTGGTCGGTGTCGTGGCTCGAGAGCACCATCACGGGGATGCCCACGTCGGCCAGCGCCCGGCTCACGACCGCGAGCAGGCCGACGGTGGTCAGCGCGAACGTCGCCTCCAGCGTGAGCGCCCGCCACCCTTTCCCGACGCGCTCGACGAGCCCCCCCTGCGCCTCGACCACCTCCTCGGGCGCGAGCAGGCTGATCTCGTCGTGGTCCACGATCAGCGCGACCGGCGCGCCACCGGCGGGCGGCGGCGGCCACGGGTCGGGCACCGCGAGCAGCCGGGCGATCGCGTAGCGCTGCGGCCACAGCCGCACGCCGACCGCGGCCCGGGCTGGAGTTGCCATCGTCTGCTCGCTGCGGGCCGCCGTCAGAAGGCGTCGAGGATGTAGTAGAGCGGGTTCTGCCGCTCGCCGTCCTTCCACACCTCGTAGTGCAGGTGCGGCCCGGTCGTGCGCCCCGACATCCCCACCTTGCCGATCGCCTCACCGCGGGTCACGTGCTCGCCCTCCTTGACCAGGAAGCGGTCGAGGTGGCCGTACATCGTGGTGTAGCCGTAGCCGTGGTTGATCTTCAGCAGCCGTCCGTACCCGGCGTCGCGGTCCGCGTAGACCACGACGCCGTCGGCGGGAGCGGTGACCACGGTGCCGTACGCGACCGAGATGTCGAGGCCCTCGTGGAACGCCGGCTTGTGGGTAATCGGGTCCATGCGCGGGCCATACCCGTCGGTGATCACGCCGGCGACCGGCGTCAGCACCGGGGTGTGGGCGAGCAGCATCGCCTGGTCGGAGAGCCGCTGCTCCACCTTGGCGAGCTCCCGGTCGAGCTGGTCCTGGCGCTGCAGCAGCGAGCTGGGCTCGGCGCCGAGCTTGGTGAGCGGCCCGCCGCTGCCGACCACGCCGGTGCTCACCGGGGAGGAGTCGGAGAAGAGGTTGGCGACGCCGGCGGCGATCGCCAGCGCCTTCGTGCGCTGGTCGAACTGCGAGAGCCGGGCCTGCACCTGGGTGACGGTCTCCTCCAGGCGCTGGTTGTTCTTCTTGAGCTGCTTGTTCTCGCTCTGCAAGGCGTGGTACATGGCCCGCTGCCGCAGGAACGTGCCGGACGCCACGAGGGAGACGATCGCCAGGATGCCGATCGTGATGCCGAGTCCCATCAAAGACTTGAGTAGAACGGGGGAAAGCTGCAGCTTGAAGACCTTGCCGTGGGCGTGTGGGATGATGATGATGGTGCTGTGCCGTTTTTCAGCCACGCCTCGCACCTCCTTCAAGGTAGATTCAAACGCCAGCCCACGCACACACGCACGATGGACCTGTTGCGGGACCGAATCGTGCCACACGCGTTCCGGCGCTGTCAAGGCGACCGGTGTAAAATGCGAACAATTCTCAACATCGTGGCGCCGGCGCCGCGAGGAGGAAACCGATGCTGCTGGCCGAGTTCTCGATCTCTCCGCTGGACAAAGGGGCGAGCGTCTCGCCGTGGGTCGCCCGCTCCCTCGACCTCATCGACCGTTCGGGGCTGCCGTACCGCCTCGGCCCGATGGGCA
Organism: Acidobacteriota bacterium; assembly: GCA_021782525.1. The sequence continues at coordinate 7,278 of JAJXUY010000067.1, forward strand.
CCACGGTCGAGGGCGAGTGGGACGAGGTGATGGCCGTGGTCAAGGCGTGCTTCGACGCGATGGCCGAGGACTGCGAGCGGATCACCGTCACCCTCAAGGGCGACTGGCGCCGCGGCCGCTCCGGCCGGCTGACCGCCAAGGTCGAGAAGGTGGAGGCCACGCTCGGGCGGAAGCTCAGCACCTGAGAGACCGGGCCC
>JAJXUY010000068.1 GCA_021782525.1 Acidobacteriota bacterium
CGTAACTACCTCCCCGACGTGATCCGCTGGGTGAAGTTCTCTGGGGTCTCTTGGACCGAGGACGGCAAGGGGTTCTTCTACTCGCGCTACCCCGAGGCGCCGGCCGGGAAGGCGATCAGCCAGCGCGTGATCGACCAGAAGCTGTACTACCACCGCCTGGGCTCGCCGCAGAGCGCCGACACGCTGATCTACGCCCGCCCCGACCTGCCGGAGTGGGTGATCGACGGCGCCGTGAGCCACGACGGCCGCTACCTGTTCATCTACCTGCGCAACGGCACCGCCTCGGAGAACGAGCTGTTCTACGTCGATCTCGGCAACCCGGCGGCGCCCGCGGTCGGCGGCGCGGTCGAGCCGCTGTTCACCAAGAACGACGCGATGTACCAGGTGGTTGGCCACGAGGGCACGACGCTCTTCCTCTGGACCTCGCTCGCGGCGCCGAAGGGGAAGATCGTGGCGACCTCGTTCGCGAACCCCGACCCGGCGGGTTGGCGCGTGCTCGTGCCCGAGGGGGAAGGGGTGATCCGCGGCGCCGGGATGGCGGACGGGCGGATCGTGCTCGACATGCAGGTGGCGGCCACCGGTCGGATCGTCCTGTACGGCACGGACGGCAAACCCGCGGGGGCGGTGGCGCTGCCCGGGCTGGGCTCGGTCGCGGGGCTCTCGGCCCGCCGCGACTCGAGCACGATCTACTACGGCTTCACCTCGTTCCTCGTCCCCGCGTCGGTGTACCGCTACGACATGGCGAGCGGCAAGAGCGAGCCGTTCTTCAAGCCCGATGTGGCGTTCGACGCGTCGCGGTACGAGGAGACGCAGGTGTTCTACCCCTCGAAGGACGGCACCAGGATCCCGATGTTCATCGTCGCCAGGAAGGGCGTGAAGCTCGAGGGGAACAACCCGACGCTGCTGTACGCCTACGGCGGCTTCGACATCACGATCACGCCGGCGTTCGCCCCGTGGCTGCCGGCGTGGCTGGAGCTCGGGGGCGTCTACGCCGTCGCCAACCTGCGCGGCGGCGGCGAGTTCGGCGAGGCGTGGCACCAGGCCGGGATGCTCGGCAACAAGCAGAACGTGTTCGACGACTTCGCCTGGGCGGCGAAGTACCTGATCACCGAGAAGTACACCTCCTCGAAGCGGCTCGGCATCATGGGGTACTCGAACGGCGGCCTGCTCGTCGGCGCCAGTATCACGCAGAACCCGCAGCTGTTCGGCGCGGCGTATGCGGGCGCCGGGGTGATGGACATGCTGCGCTACCAGGAGTTCTCCGGCGGCGCGCTGTGGGCGCCCGAGTACGGCACATCCGCCGATGCCAAGGCGTTCCATTGGCTCCTGGCGTACTCGCCGCTGGCGAACGTCAGGGCGGGCACGTGCTACCCGCCGACGATCATCACCACCGCCGACCACGACGACCGCGTCGTGCCGAGCCACTCGTACCAGTTTGCCGCTGAGCTGCAACACGCGCAGGGGTGCGCCAACCCGATCCTCATCCGGGTCGAGACCAAGACGAGCCACGGCTACATGCCGACCGACAAGCGCATCGCCCAGACCGCCGACATCGACGCGTTCATGGCGTACAACCTGGGAATCACGGCGCCGCCGGCCGCGGCCGAGACGGCCGCAACGCCGCGCTGACGGCACGAAGAGGGGGCGGGACCCGTGCCGGCACGGGCCCCGCCGCCGCGATCCGGGTGCGGCGCCCTGGCCGCAGGTCGACGTTCCGCCGCCGCGACGGCCGGGCGCACGCCGGGAGTCGAGACGGAAGACCGCAGCACGCCGTCGTGCTCGGCCCTGTTCGCGGGCCTCCACGCAAACCGACCCCAGATCCTCGCCGCCGTCGCTTTCGCTGCCGCGACGATCGAGCTGGCCGGCGACGCCTGCTCGCGGACGGGAGTCGCCGCGTTCACCACACGGCAGGGCGGGAGGCCTGGCTCTGCCCCCATTTCGGCGACCTCGAGCCGTCAACCTTCCCCAGCGGTGTAAGATTAAGATATAGACAAGTGGACTTTCAAGAAGGGCTGGCTTCCTGTGGACGCCCGCGAGTTCTGCCGCGATGATTGCCTGGTTCAGTCGAACCTGAACCGGCTGGTACGCGGTGAAACCAGCGTCCGGGTCCGCCCGCGGCCGATGGATATGTTGTGCTTCCGTGCGCAGCGCCAGGGTGAGGTCGTCTCCAACGACGAGATCATCGCCGCCGTCGGGCCGAAGCCGTACATGGCCGGGTCGGGGCTCGGTCGCTCGATCGCCGAGGTGCGCGCGATCCTGGGTGATGACGCAGCCGAGCCGAGGTACGTCGAGACCATCGTCCAACGCGGGTACCGCCCGTTGGCCCCGGTCCCGAGAGGCGGCCTTTGCCTTTCGGCCCCGAGGCGGGGCCAGGAGGTGCGCACCGCGCCGAAAGCACTCTCGTCACCCGAGGAGCACACCTGCAGCCTGTGTTGGGGCGAAAGGAAGATCCCGCTCGCACAGGAAGAAGACATCGTCGGCAGAGCTGACGAAGCGACGGTCCGGCTCGAGTCGGCCCAGGTCTCGCGCCGGCACGCCCGCATCGTCGTGAGCGGGGGCCGAGCGGTCCTCGAGGGCTTGGCGAGCAAGAACGGCACCTACGTGCGCGGCCAGGTAGTTCAAACGCCAGTCGTCTCGCCGACGGCGACGAGGTCCTCTGCGGGCGCGATCTCGCGGTGTTGCGCTCCTGCGAATCGGCGGCGACAACGGCGACCGGCGAGCCACCTTGAACCTCGCGATCGACGAGCAGCGCCGTCGTGATGCCGTTGGGAGCCTTGTCGCAGGTAGGAAGGATGCAGGCGGCCGAGCATGTTGAAGACGGGTACGCACCTTGGCCCCTACGAGATCGTTGCCCTGATCGGCGCGGGTGGGATGGGCGAGGTGTACCGCGCCCGCGACTTCCGATTGGGCCGTGACGTTGCCGTCAAAGTCCTCCTTGCGGAGTTTGCTTCAGATCCCGTCCGGTTGAGCCGGTTCGAACAGGAAGCCCGTGCGGTGGCCGCTCTCGACCACCCCAACATCCTCGCGATCCATGACATCGGCTCGACCGCGTTGCCGGCGGAGGGAGGTGCGACCGGGGCGATTGCCGGTGCCGGAGAGACGCTCCACTACATCGTCACCGAGCTGCTGGAGGGCGAGCCGCTGCGGGAGCGGCTCATGAGCGGGCGTCTCACGGCCCACAAGGCGGTGGAGACCGCCGTCCAGATCGCGCGGGGTCTGGCGGCGGCCCACGAGAAGGGAATCGTCCACCGTGACCTGAAACCCTCCAACGTCTTCATCACGAAGGACGGGCACGTCAAGATCCTCGACTTCGGCGTAGCGAAGCTGGCGACGAAAAGCACGCGGGAGCCCGCCCAGGTGAGCACGGTGGAGGAGCTGACCGATGCCGGCGTGGTGGTCGGGACGCTCGGCTACATGTCTCCCGAACAGGTCCGGAGCACGTCGGTGGACCATCGCACCGACATCTTCTCGTTCGGCTGCGTGCTCTACGAGATGCTCTTCGGGCGCCGGGCGTTCGTCGGAGGGACACACGCGGACATCATGAGCGCGATCCTCAACGACGAGCCGCCCGGTCTCGACGGCGGCGACCGGACGTGCCCGGGGGCGCTCCGTCAGGTCGTGCGCCGGTGCCTGGAGAAGCGCCCCGGAGACCGGTTCTCGTCGGCGCACGACCTTGCCTTCGCGCTCGAGGCGGTCGGCACGGATCCCTCCGGACAGGGCTCGGCTTCTCGTCACACGGCGCTGCGTTCCCGCGTCCCCCGTTGGGTGGTGCCCGCCGTGGCAGCGGTCGCCCTTGCGGTGGTCGTGGGTTTCTGGCTCCACGAACGAGCCGCTCCTGCCTCGCTGCCGCAGTTCCATCCGCAGAGGGCCTCGGAGTGGCTCGTGAGCGTCAAGGACGCAGCGTTGTCGCCCAGCGGGAACGAGATCGCCTACAGCGCCGAAGGCGGCGCAACGGGCGGCATCTGGGTCAGCGACATCAGCGGGGGCAAGCCCGTTCACGTGACCGACGACTCGATGGGCGAGTCGAGTCCGGCCTGGTTCCCCGATGGCAGCACCATCGCCTTTTCGTCGACCGGCGGTACGGAATCCTCGGTCTGGAAGGTGCCGCGGTTCGGCGGCACCGCGATGCTGCTGGTTGCGGATGCCGAAGATGCGGCGGTCTCGCCGAACGGCGAGCAGCTTGCCTTCGCGCGCGCCGACAAGGACGGTGCCCTGCGAATCTGGGTCGCGCCGGTGGGCGCGCCGGAGCAGGCCCGGCAACTGACCCACAGCGACGGCGGGCTCTGGGACCATCGCCACCCCGCGTGGTCGCCCGACGGCCGGACGATCTGCTACGGCGACGCGCACCATCTCTGGCTCGTGCCGGCCGCCGGCGGTGAGCCGACGCCGTTCACGGAGGGGGACGCGACCGACAAGCACCCGGTTTGGTCAGCGGCTGGCGCCGCGATCTACTTCGTCTCCTCCCGCGCCGGCACCCAGTCGCTGTGGCGGAAGCCTCTGGGCGGGGGCGCGGCCGTTCGCGTGACGCGGGGGGCCGGCGACGAGGAATCGCCGACCATCTCTCGAGATGGCCGCCGGCTCGCGTTCCTCTCCGGCTCGGCAACCATGTCGTGCGTGCTCGTCGACCTGCAGACCGGCGAGGTCGGCCGGCTGGAACACGGCCAGCACACGGCCGAACTCGCGATCGCGGCCGACCGCGGGTCGCTGGTGTTCACCTCCGACCTCTCCGGGTCGTACGACGTCTGGTCGGTCCCGCTCCGTGGGACCGCGGCGGGGGGGGAGCCGAGGCGACTCACCGAGCCGCCGGGCAACTGCGCCGTGCCGAGACTGTCGCCGGACGGCCGCTGGGTCGCGTACCAGCGAACGGTCGACAACCAGCACGACGTGTGGGTGGTCTCGGCACGGGGCGGTGCGCCGGTCGACTTCACGGGCGACACGAGCATCAACGTCGAGCCGTCGTGGTCCCCGGACGGATCGCAGCTGGCGTTCATCTCGAACCGGGCCGGTTGGCACCAGGTCTGGGTCGCGTCGTTTGCCGGCGGGAAGCGTGCCGGCGAGGCCAGGCGCATCACTCGGGAGGAGGGGGACGCCTCGAGCCCGTGCTGGTCGCCCAACGGGCACTCGGTGGCGTACGTGTTCTCGACCGGCACCACCAGCGACGTTCGGGTCGCGCCCTCCGACGGAAGCGGCGGGAGCCAACCACTGACCTCCGGTGCGCACGCATCCCAGGTGCGCTGGTGCCGGGCGCGGGACGCGTGGGTTGTCTCCGGCTTCTGGGGGGAGCGCCATCCCAGCCTTCGGCTTGTGCCGCACGGCGGCGGCGCGGCCACGCCGCTGCCGCTCCCCTCCGGGGTCGTTCTCGATTCGAGGCTCCCTTACTTCGAGATCTCTCGCGACGGAACGCTGGTGGCCCTGTCGCAGCGCGCCCGTCACGAGGAGGTCTGGATCCTGGAGGTGGACGAGGGGTCGTTCTGATCTGAAGGGATCGCGTGGGTCGTCGTGGTGGAGGGAGCGCAGTCGGAAGGAGGAGGCGGGTCATGAGCGAGGCGCCGACGTGGGAGCAGTTCCGCATGATGCTCGATGCGCTGTCCAAGACGAACGAGAAGCTCCACGAGCAGTTGCACCCGCTCTACGAGCAGGTGGGCCAGCACAAGGACGAACTGGGCCGTGAGGTACAAGAGTGGCCCGGGATCGAGCCGGCTTGGCTCAACCTCGTGGGGGAGATGCAGACGATCATCAATTCTCACCTGCAGTCCAGCCGGCTGCAGTGCGCCGCGCCGCTCACGGTTGTGGGGGCGACGCCGGCAGGGAGGAAGACGGCGGGCAAGGGGAGCGCCGGAAAGAAAGGTTAGCGCTGACGACGGATCACGCGTCTCGTCGCAACCGCGCCGGCCACGGGCCTGCAGGCGGAGGTCCGTTCACGCCGCGGACGGGTGTCAGCTTGTTCCTTTCGGGGCGATGCAACCTGTCGTGCGCCTACTGCTACCAGAGGGGGCGCCGGCGCCCGGGCGCGATGAAGTGGGAGACCGCGCGGGACGCCCTGCGCTGGCTTCTCTCCGAGTCGGGCGGCGTGAAGGCGGTGGAGTTCAACGGTGGCGAGCCGCTGCTTGCGATGCCGCTCCTGCGCCGCACGGTGAAGTTCGTCGAGGCGAACCGGACCGCGGGCGGCGCGACCGAGTACGCGGTCACGACCAACGGGACGCTATTGACGCCGGAGGTCCTGGCGTTCCTGTTCGCGCACCGGTTCTCCCTCAACATCAGCTGCGACGGGGTGGAGGCCGCGCAGCGGCTTCGTGGCGAGGGCACGTTCCCGGTTCTGGACCGCCTTCTCCACCGCATCGGGGAGGGCCAGCCTCCCGGCTCGGCGGCACACGTGAAGATCCTGGTCACCGTGCTCGCCTCGACGATCCCTTTGCTGGCGGAGAGCGTTCGCTACCTGCTCGGAAAGGGTGTGCAGGCGATCGACGTCGCGCCCTGCCTTACGTTCGATCCCGCCTGGCGCGCATCGTGCCGCGAGGATCTCGAGCGGCAGGTGGAAGAGATCGTCCGCTCGTCGCGCGATCACTGGCGGCGAACGGGAACCGTGCCGGTGTCGTTCCTCGCGGGAGCCAGGCCGCCGGACGCCGTCGCGCCCGTGGGAGACCTCCTCTGTGGGGTGGCGGCCGTGCCATCCGTGAACGTTGACCCGGCCGGTCGGGCTTGGGCGTGCCCGCTGTTCGCGTCGTCGCTCCAGAGCCTGACGCCCCTGGGGCGTCAAGCCTCTCGGGCGCTCGACCTCGGTGAGATCTCGGCCCCTTCGTTTCCGCGACGTCTGGCCGGGCTCTCGGCGAGGGTGGGCCGGCTGCGACTGTTCACCGGTCGGCATGCGAAGCGCTCCTCGTACGGCCGCTGCGCCGACTGCGAATTCCTAACGGAGTGTCACGTCTGCCCGGGCGCGATCTCGCGCGATCCGCACCACAACGATCCGGACCTCGTGCCCGACTTCCTCTGCGCGTTCAACGCGGTGACGGCTGCGGCCCGAAGGCGGTTCGACGAGACGACCGGCGGCGAGGTCAGCGCCGCGTGGCAGCGCCGGGTGGACGGTGCGGCGCGGGCCGTGAAGGACGCCGTTCTGGCCTCGCTGTGCAGGCTGCCCGGGCGGCCGGCGGGTGCGTTGGGCCGCCGCAGCGCAGAGGCGGCCGGGAGTCGCCGGAGGCGGTTCGTGGTTGAATAGGGGCGTGGAGAGTGAGCATCCGCTGCTCGACCGCGCCCGGCAGGCGCCCGAGGCGCCCGGCGTCTACCGCTTCACCGACGCGAAGGGGAAGGTGCTGTACGTCGGCAAGGCCAAGCACCTGCGCCGGCGCGTGGTCTCGTACTTTTCGCGCCAGCTCGAGCCGCGTCTGGTCGGGATGCTCGCCCGCGCCCGGGGCCTCGAGTTCGTGGTCACCGCCACCGAGGTCGAGGCGCTGATCCTCGAGAAC
>JAJXUY010000069.1 GCA_021782525.1 Acidobacteriota bacterium
TAGGTGAGCGAGAGGGCGGCCGGCCGCCGCACCGAGCGGGCGTACGCGTCGATCAGCCAGCCGTTCTCGTCGCTCGTCTCGAACATGAGGCTGGGACCGCCGGTGCCGCGGGCCTCCAGGTTGATGACGGCGCCGACCTCCCTGGCTAACGGCTCGGAGGCGACGAACGCCTCGGCCCCGAGCAGCCCGGCCTCCTCACCCTCGTCGATCAGGAGGACGACCGGGTTCCTCAGAGGAGGGCCGGCCTGCAAAGCCCGGGCGATCTCGACGAGCGCGGCGACGCTCGCGAGGTCGTCGGCGACCCCGGGACCGGCGGCAACCGAATCGTAGTGGGCCGCGAGCATGACCGCGCGCGGTCCCGAGCCCCCGGGCAGGCGAGCGATCACGTTCGTGACCGTGCCGCAGACCGGCCCGGCGCCGGAGCAGGCGAACACCGTGTGCACGGCGGTCGGGACGCCGAGCGCCTGCAGCCGCGCGACGATACGGGCACGCACGGCGGCGTCCGCCGCCGACCCGACCGGGTGCGGGCTCTGGTCGCCGGCCAGCTCGCGCAGCACCGCATCGGCGCGAGCCGCCGAGAACATCGGAGCTGGGGCGTCGAGGGGGAGCGGCGCCGGAGGGGACTGCCGCACCGCCGCGACGCCGACGATCGCCGCTGCCAGCGCCAGCGCCACCACCAGCCAGATCGGTTGCACCGTCGCCGGAGCGTCCTTGACCATCGAGCTCCTCACCCCACCGTGACGCCGATCAGGCGCCCGATGCCGAAGGTGACGGCGGCCGCCCCCATCCCGATGAGGAGCTGGCGCATGCCGGAGAAGAGCACGCCGCGGCCGGTCATCAACGTGATCGTCGCACCGGTGAGGAACAGCGCCGCGCCGCTCGCAGCCAGGCTGCCGATGACCGCCGCCTGCCCGGAGAGGAGCACGAACGGCGCCACCGGGGCGATCGCACCCGCGAAGAAGAGGAAGAAGGAGGTCACGGCCGCCTCCCACGCCGACCCCCCGAGCTCCGCAGGGTCGAGGCCGAGCTCCTCGCGGGTCAAGGTGTCGAGGACGTTGTCGCGATCGCCCATCAGCTTCGCCGCCAGGGCGTCGGCCTCCTCGCGGTCGAGGCCCTTGGCCTGGTAGATGAGCGAGAGTTCCTGGCCCTCCTCCTCGGGCGCCTCGAGCAGCTCGTCGCGCTCGATCGCGATCTGGCGCATCGCCAGCTCGCGAGCGCTCTGCACGGAGAGCCACTCGCCCATCGCCATCGCGCAGGCGCCGGCAAGCGTGCCGGCCAGGCCGGCAACGAGGATCGCGTGGTTGGAGGAGTGCGCCCCGGCGACGCCCATCACGAGGCTCAGGACCGAGACGAGCCCGTCGTTGGCGCCGAGCACCGCGGCGCGCAGGGCGTTGCCCCCGACCGCCTTGTGGCGGCCCTCCAGGCGCGCGAGCAGACCGCCCTCCATGCCGGAGCCGCGAGCGTGCGAGATCGTCGAGAGCAGGCGGGCGTGCGAGCTCTCGACCGCCGGGAGGTTCTCGGCGAGAGCGTCGGGCTGGTCGTCGTAGTCGTGCCGCCCGGCCTGCTCCTTCATCGCCAGCATCGGGATCACCGACTGGCTGCCGAAGCGACGCGACAGCCACACGATGACGCGCGAGCGCAGGCTCGGACGCCGCGCCGGCACGCGCGCGCCGGCGGCGCGCAGCTTGCCCTCCCAGAAGCCGACGTGCGCCTCCTCGGAGGCGGCGAGGCGGCGGTAGACCTCGGCGAGTTTCTCGTTCGCCTCCATCTTCGCGATCGCGGCGTAGATGGCGGCGCTGTCGATCTCCTCTTGCCGGTTGGTGCGAAAGCGCGCGACGTCGGTTCGGGGGGGCATGGCCGGGTCTCCTCCGCGTGGCCCGACATTAGCCCGCCGGGACGGTGGGCGCAAGCAGCCGGCGGCGCTATCCTGGCGACGCGATGGGCCGGGCACGCGATCGCGCGCGGCCGGTGAGGGAGGGATGATGTTGTTCTCGGCGAGCGAGGTCGAACGGTGCCGGGAAGACTTTCCGGCGCTGTCGCGCCAGGCGGGCGGCGAGCCGCTGGCGTTCCTGGACGGGCCCGCCGGCTCGCAGGTCCCGCGTCAGGTGATCGATGCCGTGGCGGGGTACTACCGCACCTGCAACGCCAACACTCACGGCGCGTTCGTGACCTCGCGGGAGTCCGACGCGATGCTGCAGGCGGCCCGGGCGGCGGTCGCGGCGTTCCTCGGGGCGCCGTCGTGGCGCGAGGTCTCGTTCGGCGCCAACATGACGACGCTCAACTTCGCGCTCGCACACGCCCTCGGCCGCGAGATGCAGGCGGGCGACGAGGTGGTCATCACCGAGCTGGACCACGAGGCCAACCGCGGCCCGTGGCTCGGCCTGCGCGAACTCGGCGTGCGCGTTCGCGAGGTGGCGCTGCTCCCGAATGGCCGCCTCGACGCGGACGACATGCGGCGCAAGGTCACCGAGCGGACGCGTCTCGTCGCGATCGGCTACTCCTCGAACGCGCTCGGCACCGTCAACGACGTGCCGCTGGCGCGAGAGCTGGCGCGGGCCGTCGGGGCCCGGCTCCTGGTCGACGCGGTGCACTACGCGCCCCACTTCCCGCTCGACGTGACCGCCCTCGACGCGGACTTCCTCCTGTGCTCGGCGTACAAGTTCTACGGGCCGCACGTCGGCATTCTGTACGCGCGGCCCGGGTCGCTGGAGCGGCTGCGGACCGACCGGCTGCGCACGCAGGAGGAGGCCGCGCCGTACCGCATCGAGACCGGGACCCTCAACCACGCGGGGATCGCCGGGGTCAAGGCGGCCATCGAGTACATCGCGTCGTGGGGCGAGGGCGACACCCTGCGGCAGCGGATCGTCTCGGCGATGGCCGCGATCGGCGCCCACGAGCACGACCTGGCGTCGTTCTATTGGGAGAACGCGACGAGGCTGCCGGGGGTGACGGGGTGGGGGCCGGACTTCTCCTCGCGGCGCCGGGCGCCGACCGTCTCGATCACGATCGCGGGGGTGCGGCCGGAGGCGGCCGCCGCGGCGCTCGGCGCGCGCGGCGTCCTCGTGTGGGACGGGGACTTCTACGCCGCGCGCGCCATCGAGGTGCTGGGGTTGGCCGCGGGCGGCGGCGTGCTCCGCGCCGGGATCTCGATGTACAACACCCGCTCCGAGGTCGAGCGCCTGCTCGCCGGCGTCGCCGGGCTGGCGGAGCGGTGACGGCACGACCGCCGCTGCGGCTGCTGTTCGCCGGGTTCGGCCGCGTCGGGCGCACGCTCGCGGGCATCCTCGCCGGCCGCGACGCCTACCCGGGGCTCGATGGCCTCGACGTCGCGGTCGTGGGGATCACGACCGGCTCGCACGGGGCGCTCGCCGAGGCCGGAGGGATCGCCCTCGGCCCGGCGCTGGCCGACTTCGCCGAGCACGGCGGCTTCACCTCGGGCTGCGCCGGCTTCGCCGCGCTCGACACCGCGGCGGCGGTCGCCGCGCTCGAGTACGACGTGCTCGTGGAGCTGTCGCCGTTGTCGGTCGCCGGCCGCGGCGAGCCGGCGATCGCCCACGTTCGCGGCGCGCTGGCGCGGGGCCGCCACGTCGTCTCCGCCAACAAGGGGCCGCTCGCGTGGGCATTTCGCGAGCTGACGGCGCTCGCGGCCGCGAACGGCTGCACCCTCCTCTACGAGGCGACGGTGATGGACGGGACGCCGGTGTTCTCGCTCGCCCGCCACGGGCTGCGCGGCAACACGATCGCGCGCGTCGAGGGCGTGCTCAACTCGACGACGAACGTGATGCTGGGCGAGATGGAGCGGGGAGCGCCGTTCGCCGAGGCGATTGCGGCCGCGCAGCGGGCCGGCGTGGCCGAGGCCGACCCCGCCGCCGACATCGAGGGGTGGGACGCGGCCGTCAAGCTCGCCGTCCTGGCCAACGCGCTGATGGGGGCGGAGCTGATCCCGGAGCAGGTCGAACGCGAGAGCGCGGCCGCCGTCACCGGCGTCCGCCTCGCCGCGGCGCGCGCGAGAGGCTCCCGGATCAAGATGGTGTGCGAGCTTACTCGCGAGCCCGACGGGGTGCACGGCCGCGTGCGGGCGAAGGAGTTGCCCGCCGCCGACGCGCTGGCGCGGGTCGAGGAGACGGGGTCGATCATCCGGATCGTCACCGACATCCTGGGGACGTTCACGGTCGCCGAGGAGCGTCCCGACCTCGCGACGACGGCGTACGGCGTCATCGCCGACCTGTTCGCGGTGCCTCGCCGAGGCGAAGCGTGAGGCGGGTCGCGGCCGGACGGTCCCGGCCGGGGCAGGGCGCGGTCAGTCGAGCTTGAACCCGAGCGTCACGGTCACCTGCCACTCGGCCAGCTTGCCGTCGGCGATGGCGCCGCGGATCTCCTTGACCTCGAACCAGGAGAGGCCGTGCACCGACTGCGCCGCCTTGCCCACCGCCAGCGCCACGGCCCGCTCGACGCTTTCGCTCGAGCAGCCGACCACCTCGATCTTCTTGTACGCCTTGTCGCTCATCGCACCCTCCCGGTCGTCGTGACCGCGTCTCATTGTCCCGAGTCCGGGTCCGGGTTGCAACCCGGTGGCGTCCCGATCCGAGACGCGGTATCATCCCGGCAACAACTGCAGCCAAGGGCGAGCCCGAGAGAACGGGCCCCCGGAGGAGGGATCAAGCATGGCAACCAACGCACCGCCGTCTGCGCCGGTGGCTCAGCCGCCGGCAGCCCCGAAGAAGACGAGCCCCCTGGTCTGGATCGTGGCCGGGTGCGGCGGGATCCTCGTCATCGGCGCGGTCCTCTTCGCCGTCGCAGGGTACTGGGGCGTGCACAAGCTCAAGGGGTTCGCCGAGTCCGCGAAGAAGAACCCGGCCGTGTTCGCCGCCAAGCTCGCGGTCGCCGCCAACCCCGAGCTCGAGATCGTGTCGAGCGACGACGCGGCCGGCACGGTGACGATCAGGAACAAGAAGACCGGTGAGGAGATAACCATGAACGCGGCCGACATCAAAAACGGCCGCCTGAAGTTCAGCAACGAGAAGGGCGAGGAGGTCACGTTCCAGGGGAACGCGAAGGGCAAGGAAGGCTTCCGCGTCGAGTCGAAGCAAGGTTCGCTGACGTTCGGCGGCGAGGGCGAACCGCTGCCCGCGTGGGTGCCGGCGTACCCGGGCGCAACGACGACGGCGTTGATGCGGGAGAAGACCGAAGGCGGCTTCAAGGGGACCGTGTCGTTCTCGACCTCGGATCCCCCAGCCAAGGTCCTTGAGCACTATCAGGCTGCGCTGAAGGGGGCCGGCCTCGAGGTCGAGAGGACCGGCGGGGCCGTCTCGCTCAAGGCCGCGAGCGCGGACGGAGCGCGCACCGTCGAGGTCGTCGCGGTGGCGGTCGGCGCGCAGACCCACGTGACGGTCGCGTACCAGGGGAAGGGCGCGGGCGCCGAGTAGCGGTCTACAATCCCGGCGTGAGCGAGCGCGTCCGCCTCGACGTGTGGCTTGACGTCGCGTGCCTGGCACGCACGCGGTCGCACGCGAAGGAGCTGTGCGACGGCGGCAAGGTCGAGGTGGGCGGAGAGCACGCGAAGGCGCACCGGCTCGTGCAGGCTGGCGACCGGGTGCGCGTGACGCTCGGGCCGGGGCACGCGCGCGAGCTCGTCGTCCGTGCGGTGCGCGACACGCACGTGGCCAAGGCGTTGGCGCGCGAGTTGTACGAGGACGTGACCCCGCCTCCGAGCGCGGAGGAGGTCGAGCTGCGGCGGCTCGAACGTTTTGCCCCGCCGCCCGCACCCGAGCGCGGGAGTGGCCGCCCGGAGAAGCGAGCACGGCGGCAGATGGATCGCTTCCGCGGTCGCCGCGAGCGCTAACGAGCGGGGCCCTGGCGGCCCGCGTGGCGCGCCGAGAACCAGGCCGCGGTGCGGGCCAGGCCGTCCTCGAGCGCCACGCGCGGCGCGACCCCGAGCTCGCGTGCGAGCCCGGCGGAGGTGATCACCGAGCGGCGTTGCTCGCCGGCCTTGGCCGGCCCGTGCGCGGCTGGCCGCGTGACGCCGGCGGCCGCGCCGAGCCTTTCGTAGAGCTCGACCACGGTGGTCTCGCGGCCCGTGCCGACGTTGAACGTGGCGAAACCCGGCCGCCCGAGCACGGCCAGGTTGGCGGCGACGACGTCCTCGACGAAGACGTAGTCCCGCGTCTGCAGCCCGTCGCCGTTGATCGTCGCCTCTCGGCCGGAGAGCAGCCGGTCGAGGAAGATCGCGACCACGCCGGCCTCGCCGTGCGGGCTCTGACGCGGGCCGTAGACGTTGGCGTAGCGCAAGGCGACCGCGTCGAGGCCGTACTCCGCGTGGAAGAAGTAGAGGTAGCGCTCGACGGCGAGCTTGGCGACGCCGTAGGGGGACAGCGGCCGGGTCGGGTGGGTCTCGTCGGCCGGGAACCGTTCCTGCTCGCCGTAGATCGCGCCCCCGGTGGAGGCGAAGATCACCTGGCGGAGGCCGGCCTTCCGCCCGGCCTCGAGCAGGTTGAGGGCGCCGAGGATGTTGACGCTGGCGTCGTGGACGGGGTCGGCCACCGAGCGACGCACGTCCATCTGCGCGGCGTGGTGCACCAACACCTCGATGCCGGCGTCGGCGATCAGCGCCGCGGCCTCGCCCGAGCGGATGTCGAGGCGGTGGAACTCGGCCGCGGCGGGAACGTTCTCCTTGCGCCCGGAGGAGAGGTCGTCGACAATCACGACGCGGTGGCCGCGCTCGAGCAGCGCGTCGGCCACGTGGGAGCCGATGAAACCCGCGCCTCCGGTGACGCAAACCGTACGAGCACTCATGCAAACGCCCCTCTCCGCAACGGCGCTGGCGGTGCTCTCGCCGTTGGAAACGGGATTCTACCAGCGCCCGACCCGTCGCGTCGCCCGCGATCTGCTGGGGAAGTTGATCGTCCGCCGCCTGCCCGAGGGGACCGTGGCCGCGCGGATCGTGGAGGTGGAGGCGTACCTCGGGGTCCGCGACCCCGCGGCGCACACGTACGGCGGACGGCGGACGCGGCGCAACGAGACGATGTGGGGGCAGGGCGGCCACCTCTACGTCTACTTCACCTACGGCATGCACCACTGCGCCAACGTGGTGACGCGCGCGGCCGGCGTCCCCGAGGCGGTCCTGCTGCGCGGGGCGGTAACCGTCGCGGGAGAGGAGGTGATCGCTGAGCGCACCCCCGGGCGCCTCGACGGCCCGGCGAAGCTGTGCCGCGGGCTGGGCATCGACCGCGCGCTCGACGGTGCCGACCTCACCGCCGGCGGCGAGGTGTGGTTGGCCGAGGACGGCTTCGTGTGCCGGTCGGCTTGGGTTCGCCGCCTGCCGCGGGTCGGGGTGGCCTATGCGGGCGACGCGGCGGGATGG
>JAJXUY010000070.1 GCA_021782525.1 Acidobacteriota bacterium
TGACCGTCGCGGATTCCGGCGGCGAGCGCGCCCAGCCCGCCGCCGACACCGTCGCGAGCCTGCACCGGGCGCTGCGGCAGATCGACCTGCTCGCGCGGTACGACGAGGAGACGTTCGCGCTCCTCCTCGCCGAGACCGATGAGCACGCCGCCATGGCGATCATCGAGCGGTTGCGGCGGGGCGCCAACGAGCGCGCCGGCGACCGCGCCTCCCGCACCCGGGTCACCGTCGGCCTGGCGCAGGTCCGCCCGGGCGGCCATCTTTCCGCCGGCGAGTTGCTCCGTGAGGCCGAGGCGGCGCTGTACGCGGCCGTCAGCGAAGGCGGCGACTGCACCGCCACCGCGCCCTAGTCACAGGGCGAGCGGGCTCCCGCGCCGACGTGAGCTGTCCTCGCGGCCGCGGCACATCCACAGAGCTGAACGGCGAATCCAAACCGCCGGACATCGAACGGCCGTTCGGGTACCGCAGTACGCCGGAACCCGGCACAGGCGTTGCACTACGACGGTCAGTAGTTGTGTGGCCGTTTTTGTATTATTTCGGTCATCTTTGAGGATCGACTGCTGAGGAATCGACTCCGTTCCGGGAAGGAGGTGGGGCCCGAGCTTTCCGAACTCTTGGATGTGAGCCATCAGAGGCGCCGGACCCCTGGTGCCATGAAGGTAGCCACAAAACACGAGGAAACAAGGAGGAAAGGATGAAGCGATTCGTTCTGTTTGTGCTGCTCATCGGGTTCGCAGCGGCACCGCTGTTCGCCCAGATGCCGACCGGCACGATCTCCGGCCACGCATCGGACGGCAAGCTGCCGCTGCCCGGCGTGACCGTGACCGTGACCTCCCCGAACCTGCAGGGGGCCCGCACCACGGTCACCAACGAGAACGGCGACTACACCCTGCCGTTCCTGCCCCCCGGCGACTACCGGGCGCGGTTCGAGCTGCAGGGTTTCCAGACGATCGACACCACGGTCAAGGTCAACGCCGCCCAGACCCAGCGGGTGAACGCGACCATGCCGCAGGCCAAGGTCGCGGAAGAGGTGACGGTCACCGGCAGCTACGAGACGATCTCGAACTCCGGCACGGCCTCCACCACCTACGACAAGTCGCTGATCGAGAAGCTGCCGGTCGCCAGGACGCTGAACTCGGCCGTGCTGCTGACCGCCGGCGCCGTCACGAACCCCGGCGCGAACAACAACATTCAGATCGCGGGCGCGCCCTCGTACGAGAACCTCTTCATGATCAACGGCGTCGCGGTGATGGACAACGTCCGCGGCACGCCGACGCCGCTTTACATCGAAGACGCCGTCCAAGAGACCACCACGGCGGTCTCCGACGTCTCCGCCGAGTACGGCCGCTTCACCGGCGGCGTGGTCAACATGCTGACCAAGTCGGGCGGGAACGAGTTCCACGGTTCGCTCCGCGACACGATGACCAACGACAAGTGGACGGCGAAGACCCCGAAGACCACCGCGCAGCGCCTCGACAAGATCAACAACCAGTACGAGGGGACGCTGGGCGGTTACTTCTGGAAGGACCACCTGTGGTTCTTCGGCGCCTGGCGTCAGGTCCACACCAAGGCCTCGGCGCAAACGTACGTGACGAACATCCCGTACCAGAACGGTGCCTTCGAGAACCGGTGGGAAGGCAAGCTGACGTGGGCCATCACCCCGAACCACCGCCTGGTCGGTAGCTACCTCAAGGTGGACCACACCGACTTCGGCTACGCGTTCATCGTGTCGGGGTACACGATCTACGACAAGGCCAACATCTACGACCGGCAGTTGCCGCAGGATCTGAAGGCGTTCAACTACACCGGCGTGATCACCGATAATTTCTTCGTCGAGGGTCAGTACTCGGAGAAGAAGTTCACCTTCCAGAACTCCGGCAGCCGGTACACCGACCTCGAGCGTGGCACCCCGTTCATCGACTTCAACAGCTTCGGGGGCACCTACCCGGTCTACAACTCGCCGATCTTCTGCGCCGTCTGCGCGCAGGGCGCCGAGAAGCGCGACAACAAGGACTACCTCGGCAAGGCGTCGTGGTTCCTTTCCACCGGCAAGCTCGGCTCGCACGACGTCGTCCTCGGCTACGACCAGTTCGAGGACATGCGCACGGCGAACAACTATCAGTCGGGCTCCAGCTACTTCATCTACCCCGACGGCGAGGTCGGCCTGCCCGGCCCGATGCCGACGCTGCCGGGCGGCACGCCGTATCCGGTCGTCGCCCCCGACTCCGCGTCGTACATCTTCTGGGCGCCGATCAGCCAGATCACCCAGGGCAACGACTTCAAGACCGAGTCGGTGTTCGTCAACGACAAGTGGCGCCTGAACAACAACTGGTCGTTCAACATCGGCGTCCGCTACGACAAGAACCACGGCGTCAACGCGTCCGGCGTGCTCACGGTGAAGGACTCCGCGGTCAGCCCGCGCCTGAGCGCCACGTACGACCCGTACGGTGACGGTAACTGGCAGTTCAACGCCAGCTACGCCAAGTACGTCGCCGGAATCTCCAACACCCAGGCCGACGCCAGCGCGGCCGGCGGCCAGCCGGCGTCGCTCACGTACTTCTACGGCACGACCGCCAGCGGCTCGACGCCGCCTGCGATCAACACCGACCCGAGCTGCAACACCACCACCGGCGCCGGCTGCCTCACCCCGGCCCAGACGATTGACGCCATGTTCAACTGGTTCAACAACCTCAGCCAGGCGGACAAGAACTCGCTGCTGGTCTACGCCAACATCCCGGGCCTCAACGTCGGCATCCCGAGCAGCGGGCTGAAGTCGCCGAACACCGACGAGTACACGCTCGGCTTCGGCAAGCGGTTGGGCAACAACGGCAGCGTGCGCGTCGACTACATCCACCGCAAGTACAACGACTTCTACAACCAGGTGACGGTGTACAACGCGGACGGCACGCCGAAGACGGTGACCGACCAGTACGGCAACACCTACGACTTCTCCAACGTCACCAACACCAACAGCGTGCTGAAGCGCAAGTACGACGGCCTCACGATTTCCGCCGCCTACAGGCTCTCCGACGCGCTCAACTTCGGCGGCAACTACACCTGGTCGACGTTGAAGGGCAACTTCGCTGGCGAGACCGGCGGCTCCGGCCCGGTCCCGGGCGCCGTGAACCTCTACCCAGAGTACAAGGCGTTCGCGCAGAACAACCCGGAAGGCTACCTGCCCTCCGACATGCGCAGCGTCTTCCACGCGTACGGCGTCTGGAGCTTCCTCAACACCAAGCACAACCGCTTGTCGGTCAGCGTGCTCGAGACCTACATCTCCGGTGCGCCGTACTCCGCGGTCGGCTCCGTTCTGATCCGGCCGTACGTGACCAACCCGGGATACGCCACGCCGCCGAAGACTTCCGCCTACTACTTCAGCTCGCGCGGCGGGTTCCGTCTTGCCAACACCACCTCGACCGACATCGCGTTCGACTACGCGTTCGTGCTTCCGGCGCTCGGCACCGATTTCCAGTTCTTCATCCAGCCGCGCGTCACCAACGTGTTCAACGAGCACGCGGTCAACTACCCGGGCGGCGTCAACACCCAGATCTACACGGCGTACAACAAGAGCTACCTCGATAGGTTCAACCCGTTCACCGACAAGCCGGTCGAGTGCCCCCAGGGCGTGGTTACGCCGGGCTGCGGCAACTGGCAGAAGGCGCCGACGTTCGGCAAGGCGATGTCGCCGGCCGCCTACCAGACGCCGCGCAGCTTCGTGCTCTCGCTCGGCGTTCGCTTCTAACTTCCGTTCGAACCGCAGTTCCGGGCCCCGGTCCTCGCGACCGGGGCCTTTTCTTCGCTGGCAGAGGACGGGGCCGTGCCGATCGAAAGGCGTGGCCGGGGACCGGTGGCCGGTGGCCGGCGAGAGATCGTGGTCCGTGGTCCGTGGTCCGTGGTCCGTGGTCCGTGGTCCGTGGTCCGCAGGGAGAGGCAACAGTTCAGGGCGGGAAACGAGCGGCGCGGGGAAATGGGGCAAAGGTCAGGGGAAGGCGGCGAAGTTGCCGGGGAGTCGAGGCGTAGAGCGGTCGAGGCACCGAGGAGCGGGATGGTCTCTTGTCTCTGCTCCTCTGCTCCTCTGCTCCCCTGCCCACATCTCCCTACGCGCCACGACCCACGAACCACGATCCACCATCCACGGTCGTCCCAGACCCCGGTCTCTCCGCGGCCCGAACCCCGGGGCCCGGATCCCGGGTGTTCCGCTACTCCGGGATCTTCGCCTGGGCGGCGTCGGCGCGGCGCCGGAACTGGGCGGCCGCCGCCTTGTCGCCGATCGAGTCGTACGTGGTGGCGGCGAGGCGGAGCGTCTTCGGCGTCGGATCGGCCTTGACCATCTCTTCGATCAGGCGGTCGAGCCCGGCCCGGTCGCCCTGGATGAAGTGGATCACGCCCAGCGTGGCGTACGCCTGCGCGTGCTCAGGGTACGCGGCGATCTCGCGCCGGAACGCGGCGCTGGCCTCGGCCGGCCGGTTCAGGCGCGCGAGCGCGTCGCCGCGCAGGTAGTCGAGGTTGTACACGGCGGGGAGGCGGAGCTCGGTCGCGTACCTCTCGGCCTTCTCGACGACGGCGAGCGCGTCCGCGGGCTTGCCCTCGCGCAGTTTGATCTCGGCCATCACCAGGATCGCCGATGGCTGCGGGTTGCGCGAGCCGGCAGCAGCAGTCGCCTCGCGCTCCGCCGCCGCGAAGTCGCCGCGCGCGAGTGCGACGCGCGCCAGCAGCTCGTGCGCCTTCGTGGGCACCTCGACCACGGCGCGCCGGGCTGCGGCCTCCGCATCATCGAGTTCGCCCCGGTCGAACTGGACGAAGCCGAGCGCCACCGCGATGTCGGCCATGTAGACCGGGGTGTGCTCGAGGGCTTGCTTGTAGGCCGCCTCGGACTGGGCGTTCTGTCCGGCGTCGGAGTAGAGCTCGCCGAGCTTGATCCAGACGTCGGACATCCCGGGGTTGTCCTTCACGATCGCGCGCAGGACCGCGATCGCCTGCGGCAGGTGCTTCTCGGCCGCGAGCTGCCACCCCTGCTGAATGCGCTGCAGGTACTGGATGTTGTCGACCGGATTGGGGAGCACCGCGGCGGTGCCGCGGTCGTGCAGGCCGCCGATGTAGCCGAGCGCCGCCAGGCGGCGCAGCGTCTCCTCGTCCGCGGGGGCCGGATGCTCGTTCCCCTGCGGGTAGTGCTGCAGCGCGCCGGCGAGGCGCGCGGCCACGGCGGGCTCGCTGGCGATCAGGTCGTGTTTCTCCCCCGGGTCGGCCGCCATGTCGTACAGCTCCGGCCGCGGGCCGTAGATGTACTGGTAGTTGTTCTCGATCACCGAGCGCAGGTCGGACCAGCCGAGCTGGAGCCGCGGGAAGAGCGTCTCTCCGAAGATGACGCGCGGGGTGCCGGTCGGCCGCGCGGGGAGGCCGAGGACGGAGGAGCCGCTCACCCACTTCGGGATCTCGTAGCCGAGCACCTGCAGGACGGTCGGGACGATGTCGGAGAGCTGCGCCGGCGTCGCGATGCGGCGGCCGCCGCCGAACGAGTGCGGCAGCTTCACCATCATCGGGACGTGCATGACCTCGCGGTAGACCAGGATCGAGTGCTGCAGCTCGCCGTGGTCGCCGAGCCCCTCGCCGTGGTCGCCGACCAGGACGATGATCGCCCGGTCGTAGACGCCCATCTTCTTGAGGTTGTCGAGGAAGCCGCCGATGACCTGGTCGGCGGTTGCCACCTCCGCGTCGTAGGTCACGCCGTAGCGGCTCCGAAACGGCTCCGGCGGGTCGTAGGGAAGGTGCGGCTCGTAGATGTGGAAGAAGAAGAAGAACGGCTTGCTGTCGTGGGTGGCGATCCACTTTTCCGCGACCGCGGCGGTCTTGTCGCCGGAGCGGCGGTAGTGGACCGACTCGACGCCCGGCGCAATGCCGACCGAATCCTCGTAATAGTCGAACAGCGGCCCGAGCCCGGTCTCGTAGCGCAGCACGTACGAGGAGACGGCCGCTCCAGTCGCGTAGCCGTGTTCCTTGAGGAAGACCGGCAGGCTGGGGTGCGTCTTGCCGTCGAAGACGAAGCCGATGTTGTTGCGGACGCCGTGCTCGGGGGGGAGCTCGCCGGTCAGCATCGTGGTGTGGGCGGGGAGTGTCATCGGGCATGGCGTGTACGCGTTCTCGAACAGCCACACGTCCTTCGCGAAGCGGTCGAGGTTCGGCGTCTCGATCTTGGTGTAGCCGTACGCAGGCAAGTGGTCGGCGCGCATCGTGTCGATCGAGATCAGGATGACCGGCGCGTCCGGAGAGGTGGGCACGCCGCTGGAGCGGGAGCACGATGAGGTCGCGAGACCGCCGAGCATGAGCGCGGGCACGAGCCCCGCCAGCGCCGCCCCGGCGAACGATGCCGCCAACCGCCGGCGGCCGGCTTCACGACTTGCTGCAACGGCCATTCGAGCCCCCCTGCGACCGCTCCGAGAGCGGCGGCCGATCCGACCGGTGATCTTACGCCCGCGGCCGACGGGGGGACAACAGAGCTCCGTTTGAAACGATTCCTCTCCCCGCGTGGAGGTGGGCCGCCGGAACGGCTCAGGGCCGCGGAGGCTCCGCCGCGGGCACCCCGAGACGCGGCAGCGCCCGCTCGAGGTTGGCGCGGGCCATCCAGTAGCCGGGCCTCGCCAGCAACGCGGCGCGAAACTGCTCCACGGCGCCGGCGACGTCCCCCTCGTGCATGAGCGCCACGCCGAGCCCGTTGTGCGCCAGGTAGTCGTCGCCCGAGGGGTGCGCGAGCGCCTGCTGGTATTCGGCCTTGGCCTCGTCGTAGCGCCCCGTCTTCGTGTAGTCGGTCGCCAGGTTGACCATCACCGTGGTGTTGCCGGGCGCGACCCGGCGCGCGACGCGCAGGCGAGCGATCGCGCCGTCGAGGTCGCCGCGGTCCTCGTCGACGCGGGCGAGGTTGAGCAACGCCGGCGCGTTGTCCGGCTGCAGGCGCAGCGAGCGCTCGAACAACGCGACCGCATCGGCGACCCGCCCGCGCGCGTACAGTGAGTACCCGTAGTTGTTGCAGCACATGAAGCAGTCGGGGTTGGCGGCGAGCGTGTCGCGCCACAGCGTGTCGGCGTCGCGGTAGGTCCGCGCCTGGCGGAACGTGAGGATCGCGAGGGTCGCGACGACGAGCACGCCGGCGGCGGCGGCGGCCGACCGCAGCGCCCTTCCCTTCCCCTCCAGCAGCCCGGCGGCGCCGGCCGCGAGGGCGGCCGAAAACACCGCGACCGCCTGATAG
>JAJXUY010000071.1 GCA_021782525.1 Acidobacteriota bacterium
TCTCCCAAGCGTAGAGCAGTGGTGGCCGCAGCGGAGCCGTGAACGCCTGGCCTCGCCGCGGCGTTGTGCGGGACCAGCATGCTGGTCCGACGCGCCGAGACCTGCCGCGCGACGGGTCGCCCTGACTTCGCCTGCTGCGTAGGGAAGACTCGGGCGCCCTGTGAGGCCGAACAGGATGAAGAACAGGCCGAGAAGTGTGCCCCCGACGTCCTGCCAGATCGGCTCGCGGCCCTGGCTCATCGCAGTGCCTGACTCTTCGGCTGGCACGTCGGCCGGCTGGAACCGAGGAGGACGCAAGGCTTCGTTCCCGTCCCAATGCCGTACGCGCTTGCGCTTGGCGTGGTCAGCTGGCCGCCGACATCAACACCGACGACGGGCTGCTGACAATGGCGCGCACCGAGCCGAGCCGATCACTGTGATAGACCTCCACCGTGCTTCCGGCGACGTCGTGGGCCAGGCCGAGGCCGTATACGTACTTGCGCGTCCCGTCGCCGATCGCGACCGGGAGGCCGCGGCTGCTGTCGGAGGCGTACCGGATCGGCGTGCCGGTCCCGACCTGGCGGCTGAACCGCAGGCCGTTTCCGTCGTATGCGTACGTCTCGCTCGAGCCCGCCACGCTGGCGGTCGTGAGCCGGTTGGCCTGGTCATACGTGCAGGTTGTGGTCGTCCCGCTCACCGTCCGGGATGTACGGTTGCCGGCCGGGTCGTAGCCGTACGAGCTCGACCCTGACGCGCCCGCCGAGCTCGTGAGCCGGCTGAGCCGGTCGTAGCCGAACGAACTTGCGGTGCTCGGGTCGCCGGGGCACCCGAGATCGGCCTCGGCCCAGCTGACCTGGGCCTTCCGGCCCTGGCCGCCCCCTGTCGAGCTCGGCGTGAACCGGAGCCGCAGGTCGGCGTAGCTGGTGATCTGGGATGCGGCCTGCGGGCTGACGACATCGGTCACGCTCAGCCAGCCGGACCCGCTCGACCCCGGCAGGCTCGCGAAGCTGTGCGAGTAGACGACGGCGGAGCCCTCGCGGAGCTCGACGAGGAGACCGGTGGTCTGCCCGCCGTCGCTGCCGCTCTTCGAGACCCGGTACGGCAGCTTGAGCGTCGTCAAGTCCAAAGGCGCGAGGACGTCCGAGAGGCTGACCTCGTAGTGGTTCGGCAGGTTGTGGCCGGTCGGGGAGGAGAGCACGGTCGAGTCGTTCGGGTTGACCTCGTTGATGCTCGCGTACGTTCCGGGGACTCGAGCGCCAGTACCCGGGGGCACAGCCGCCCGTTTAGTGGGCGGCGTGGATGCTCATGGCGGCAGCCGTCCGTCCGCCGACCCCGAGCTTCTCGTACACGTGCTCCAGGTGCTTCTTGACCGTGCTCGGCGCGATCCACAGCCGGGCTGCGATCTGTGGATTCGTCCTGCCATCGGCTACCAGCGCGAGGATCTCGCGCTCCCGCAAGGTGAGTGCATCCCACGCCCGAGACCCGCCGACGCCGACGAACGCCGCGGGTAACTCCCGCAGCCGCCGCCGCAGAAGAGCCCGCGCCTCGAGGTCAAGGAGGTGCGGTCGGAGCATCTCGAGAACGGCGCGGTCTCGCTCGGAGAAGTTGCCCTCACCAGTGCGCCTGAACAGGATGAACGACCGGTATCGGTCTCCGAGAGCGGGCAGGCCGATATCGAGCGCGTGGTCGAGCCCGACCGGGTGGAAGTACTCCCGGAAGATGGGCAGCTCGTGGTATCGCCGCGGGCTGATCACGTCGGACATCCTGATCGCAGAAAGGTCGCCCGTCCGAGCGCGGTAGTCGACGATCGGACACGGTCCGACTGCCCAGTAGAGCGCCTCCTCCCCCGCCGGGTCGGCCGGGTCGGCCGGGTCGGCCTGGGCCTGTGCGTCGGAGTCGATCGCGACGGTCACGGGGAAGCGCTTGGAGCGGAGGTCGATCTCCTGGTACGTGAGCGCATCACAGAGCACGAGGTCCCGGAGACGGGCGACGACCTCGACCGGGTACGGCTCGTTGAATTCGAGGCCGCCGACATCGACCAGAAACCCGAGGATCGCCGCGAGATCGGCTCGTCGCAGAGGCATCGCATTCGGGAAAGTACGCCGATCGGCGAATAGGCACAAGGGCCCGGGGCGCGGATGCTCTGCAGAACGTCAGCGGGGCCATGTCGTCGTCCTTTGTACGTCCACCCGGAGTGGATCTCGAGCACGCGGCAGCGGCACCATTCCTGGGCGAAGGAGAACACGATGGACCACCGGAGATCCGGCCGATTCGCTCGAAGGCTCCTGGCTTCGGGGGCCGTCGCGACCCTCACCCTGGCGATGCTCGGCGTGTGGGCGCCGGTCGCCGCCAGACAGTTCTCGGAGTGGGGGGCACCATCTCGTACCGGTCTCGACGCCGTGAACACGACAGCGCTGGAGGGCTGCTCGATGCAGTCGCCCGACGGGCTCAGCCTGTATTTCGCGTCGAGTCGGCCGCACGGTACGGGCACCGATTTCGACATCTACGTGTCACGTCGGGCGGGCACCAGCGATGCGTGGGGCACGCCTGAGAACCTGGGCGCTCCGATCAACGGTGCCGGCAACGAGCTCTGCCCCACACCGGTGCGAGGCAACGGACTCTTCTTCGTCAGCACGAGACCAGGCGGCTATGGTGGGCAGGACCTCTACTTCACGCGACAGAACCCGACTCACGGCTGGACTGACCCGGTGAACCTTGGGCCCGGCGTCAACAGTGCTCTGAACGAGGCCGCTGCGTCGTATCTCGAAGCCGATGGGCGATCGTTCCTCTACTTCTCCAGCGGGGGGGCGGCCAACACCAGCGATATCTACGTCAGCGAGCAGGCCCCCGACGGCAGTTTCGGCCCGCGCACAGCCGTCGCCGAGCTGAACAGCGCGTTCGATGATTTCCGGCCGAACGTCCGTAGGGGCGGCCTCGAGATCGTCTTTGACTCCAACCGAGACGGGTATCAGGGTGGTTCGCGCAATCTCGACATCTGGACCGCGACGCGAGCGACCCTTGCCGACCCCTGGTCAGTGCCCGTCAATCTTGACGTGGTGAACACGCCCGCCGGTGAGATTCGGGCGTCGTTCTCCTGGGACGGCAGGACACTCTACTTCGGCCGCTCGCCGGGCCCGGTGGGATCGTCAGACCTGTTCTTCACGACCCGGTGAGGTTCCGGGCGGCCACTCGATAGCGCTTGATGACCCGGCGACCGGGGTGGACCCGATCGTCGGGTCGCCCTTTTCCGACAGCGGATCCGACCGACTCCTCGTCGCGCCGTACGCGCGCACGAGGCGCCGCCGCTGCGGGCGCGCGGCCCACCGTCATCGCCCCCGGAAGCAACTGTACCCGGAAGTCGCGACCCTCCCAGCCGACGGGACGACCGCGACGAAGTGGCGCCCGGGCGTGCTGGACGTCGCCCTCGCGTCGGGTTGCGGGCTCGGCTCGCGGTACGAGCAGGGCGTCAAGGGGCCCGGGGGCGCGTCGCAGCCGACTACGAGTTCGCTGCCTTCGCAGGCTCCTCGCCGGCTCGCGCTCGCCGCGACCGCGGGCCCGTCCGGCCGACCGGTGAGTACCGGCTCGAGGCCGCGCCCGAGGGCACCCGGATCACCCTCTGGCTCGACGCCAGCCTCGCCGGCTCAAGGGCTGCTCTGGGCCGCGCCGTCCAGTCGTCGATGGACACGGAGGTAGCGTCGCTCACAAAGCTCAAGCGCGTGCTCGAGGCGGCGTCCAGGGCGGCGGTGTCTCGGCCAAGACACGAGTGAGGCCCCCGGCGGGGAGCCGGGGGCCTCGTGCGATCACGTGGGTGCGTCCGTCTACTTGGCGGCACGCACCTCGACCTGCATGAAGCTGTCCTGGGCGCTGATGCTGGTGATGCGGATCTGCGTCCCGGTGTTCGGGTTCATCACGCTGCCCTGCGGGTTCGCGGGGTCGTAGTAGAGGGTCCGGTCGTCGAAGACCGGGACCGCCTGCAGGCTGGGGACCGGGGACAGCACGCTGTTGACGTGCAGGTTGTTGAGCGCGTCGGTCTTGTCCAGCGTGAACGTGGAGTCATAGGACTGGATCCGGTTCCGCCAGACGGCTCCGTTGATGTTGCGCAACGCCTTGAAGTGGGCATCGATCGGGAGGAGCAGCCCGGCTCCGGGGTGCCGCCGGGTCTGGTTGTTCTTCTGGGAGGTGTCCCAGTAGTTGATCAGCAGGCCGTCCTGGTATGGGAAGTGGTCCACGTAGTTCACCAGGGCGGGGTTGTTCATGTAGCCGAAGAAGTACGGACCGGTCTTGAGGGTGGAGTCGTAGCCCTTGTACTGGCGGTATTCGGCCACGTAGTACTGGTTGAACAGGGCGGATTCCGTGCCGGTGGTGACGTGGAAGCCGGTCGTGGGCTCGTAGGTCCAGCCGGCCGCCGTCTCGGCGCCGTCGGTCGCGGAGCCGGTGACGTTGATGTCGTCGGCCATGAAGCCGAAGCCGCCGGTGTTCGCGTCGGTCCAGTAGCGGAAGCCGAGCAGGACGTTGCCGGCCGGCAGGTTCGCGGTCAGGTCAACCCAGCCGCTCGAGATCCCGGTGATCCCGAAGCCCTTGTTCTGGCCGTTCGGATCCGTCGTCGTCGAGAGATTGGTCTGGATCGGGGTCCAACTCGCCCCGTTGTCCGTGGAGTAGACCAGGTACGCGTAGTCCCAGTCGAGCTCGATGTTGTATTTCACCATGGCCGACAGGGTGGACCCGGCGGCGAGGTTGTACGACTTGTACATGAAGTTGTCGAGGTTGTCGCCAGCGCCGCTGTAGTAGTAGTAGGTGCCGTCAAACGGAGCCCCGATGTTCGAGACGACGGTCTTCTTGGGCAGGATCACGAACAGGCCCTGCGCCTGCTTCGTGTTCGCCTCCATCGGGCCAAGCTTGAAGGTCGCCGTCTTGCCGGCGTGGGCCACCTGGTAGTTCAGCCAGCCGAGCTGGAACTTCTCCCAGGCGCCCATGTGGCTGGACTTCGAGCCGATGTCGGTGGTGCCGTCGCCCATCCAGGAGCCGGAGGACATCAGCGTCCAGAAGCCGGTCCCGTTCTCGCCGCCGGAGGTGTCGTACAGGTCTGGCAGGCCGAGGTCGTGGCCGTACTCGTGGGTGAACACGCCCACGCCGCCGTTCTCGGGCTGGATGGTGTACTTGCCGACCCAGTAGTCGCTGTTGCCGATCTGGATGCCACCGAGCTTGTTGAAGGCCGGACCGGCGATCCCCATCAGGTTGGAGAAGGCGTACCAGCTGTGGCTCCAGATGGCCTCCGAACCCAGGGCTCCGCCGCCGGCTTCCTCACCCTCGCCGGAGTGCACCGACTGGAAGGTGTCGATGTAGCCGTCCGGCTCGTCGAAGTTGCCGTTGCCGTTGTAGTCGTAGCGGTCCCTCTTGTCGAACTGGCTCAGGTACTCGTTGATCTGGGCCGGGGTCTTGCCGGCCGCGATCTGCTCGTTGTACCAGCCGTCGACGGTGTCCCTGATGAACAGCCAGACGTTCGAGTCCGGGTTGTCGTTGTACGTCAGGTGGTTGCCGACAGGGATCCAGTCCGTCGCCTCGCCCGCGACCGTGTAGCGGCCGGACGACTGCTCGAGGTAGTAGTTGGCCATCGAGTTGGCGCCGGGCGTCCGGTCGTAGAGCAGCCCGTCCATGTGCGCCTTGCTGAAGTCCGGCACCCAGAGCGTCGTGTTGTTGACCGTGCGGTCGGGCTCCGCGATGCTGTTGTGCGGGAGGTCGCTGAACTCCCCCTGGACGGTCCAGATCATGCCCGTGCCTTCGAGCGCGAGCTGGACGTACTGGCCCTTGGCGACCTCCTTGACCTTGCCCGGCGCCTTGCCGTTGAGCTCGGCCTCGACGGCCAGCTTCTTGAGCTCGGCCTGCTTGGTGCTGAGCGGATCCGGCTTATTGTCATTCTTGGCCGGAGTGACCTGGCCGTCCGGCGCAACCCCGTCGCGCGGCGCGGACGCGCCCACCGCGGGCGCCATCGTTGCCGTGACCAGGGTGGCTATCGCAAGTGGCAGCAGCAGACGGCGCGCTGCCCTGGCGGTCATCATCGATATCCCTCCTCGATCATCCTCCCGGACTCTTGGCCGCTGGACGCACGTGGCCTGGCTTCGACGACGTGGCGATCAGGGGGGCCGTCCGGCGCGCGCCGGACGGCCCTGGATGGTGTGCATTGGCGGATCGTGGTCGATTGGTCCTACGACCTATAGGGCCGATGGTCCCATCCTCGAGATGGTGTCGACCGATGAGCACCCGTATGCCGGAGCAGCCCACTCCCCGCGGCACCGATCCGATCGACGCCGAGCTGGCGTTCGCGATCCGCGGGGCCGTCCTTTCCGACCTCGACATTGCGCCTCATGATCGGGCTGGGATCGGCCCATCCACCTGACTGTGCTCGGGGGCTGCGGCGCCTGCCCAGCGGCCGGGCAGCCCTGCACCGGCTACGTCGTCGAGGCCGACGGCTTCCGGCTGCTGGTCGATCCCGGCTACGGCATCGCCCCAAGCCTCCTTGAGAGCATGGAGGCGGCCGCCGTCGATGCCGTGATCGTCAGCCACGGGCACCCCGACCACTGCGCCGACCTGAACCCCCTCCTGCGAGCCCGTGTGCTCAGCGACGATCCGGCCCCAGCCCTTCCGGTGTACGCCCTGCCGAGTGCCCTAGACGCCGTCCTGGCCCTCGACCGCCCAGGCATGTTCGACGAGGCGATCGACCTGCGGACGTTCGGGGCGGGTGACGCCCTCGCGGTCGGGCCATTCGCGGTCCGCACCGCCGCCCGAGCTCGTCGAGCCCGACCCGGATCGGCTCCCGGTCGTGCAGCGGGCCTTCGCGCTGTCGGCCGCGGGGCACACCGACGCCCAGGTGGCGGCCGCGGTGGCGCTGCCCATCTTCACCGTGCGCGGCGTGCTCACCTCGCCGCTGTACGTGGGGCGCCTGCGGGACGGCAGCCCGGCCCACTGGCCGGCGGTCGTGGACGGGGCGCTCTGGGAGCGGGTGCAGGCCGCCCGGGCGCGGCGCGCCACCAGCACCGGGCGGCCGGCGAACCCCGCGCCGCCCGTACGCCCTGTCCCGGCTGCACTGCGCCGCCTGCGGCACCCGCCTCACCGGCGACACCGGCTACTACCGCCACCGCAACGTGTGCCCGGCGTTCGTGGCCGCCCGCCCGCTGCGGCCGCGGC
>JAJXUY010000072.1 GCA_021782525.1 Acidobacteriota bacterium
GCTCCGATCGTCACCGAGTTCCTCGCCCGGGTGCGGACGCCCGTCTTTGCCGCCTGCTTCGGCGTGCCCGGCGCCGTCCTCGACGGCAGCTGCCGGACGCCGAACCTGCCGTGGGTGCTCACCGAGCGCGAGCTCTCCGCCGCCGCCGGCGCGCCGGTCCGCCTGATCAACGACTTCGCCGCGGCGGCGCTCGGCGTCCTCGTGACCCCGCCCGAGCGGACGGCCGTGCTACAACCCGGCGAGCCGGCGCGCCACGGGCCGCGGGCCGTGCTCGGCGCCGGGACGGGCCTCGGCGAGGCGCTGCTGTTCTGGGACGGAAGGCGCTACCGGGCCCACCCCACCGAGGGCGGGCACGGGAGCTTCGCGCCCGAGGGCGAGCTGCAACGCGAGCTGCTCGCCCACCTCGAGGCGGAGTTCGGCCAGGTCTCGGTGGAGCGCGTCGTTTCGGGCCCCGGGCTGGCCCGGGTCTACCGCTTCCTCGTCGGACGCGGCGTGCCCTCCTCCTCCGAGGTCGCCCGGGAACTCGAGCTCGACGACGCCGGCGCCGTGATCGGCCGGCACGCGCTGGCGCACGACGATCCGGCGTGCGAGCAGGCGCTCGACCTGTTCGCCGCCGCCTACGGCGCCGAGGCCGGCAACCTCGCCTTGCGTTCGCTCGCGACCGGCGGGGTCTACGTCGCGGGGGGTATCGCCCCGAAGATCCTGCCCAAGCTGCGGGAGCCCTCGTTCCTGGCGGCGTTCGCCGGCAAAGGGCGGATGAGCGATCTCATGCGCACGATCCCGCTCGCCGTGGTGCTCGAGGAGCGCACCGGCCTGCTCGGCGCCGCCCTCGAGGCCGCCGCCATGGCCCGCCCGGGCCCCGCCTGAGGCTGAGCGGCGCATACCACTACGTACACATCTGACACAAATGAAGGTACACTTCACCCGGCTGTCGTCGGGGGGAGGGTTTCGTAGTGACCACGCCACGCGTTCGCGCCTCGTTGTACCGCAACCCTATCAGCTATTTCGGCGGGCTGGTGGTGATCGGCAGCGCCCTGCTGATCGCCTTCTCGCTCGTCCTGTCGTTCGTGATGAAGCAGGGGAGCAACCCGTACTTCGGCATCTTCACCTACCTCGTCCTCCCCGGCGTCCTCGGATTCGGTGCGGTCATCTTCCTCTTCGGCATGCGCCGCGAGAGCGTGCGCCGGCGGCGGCTCGGCGCCGGTGCCCCGCCGGCCTATCCCTACGTGGACTTCAACGACCCGGGGCAGCGCCGGCGCGCCGGCTACGCCCTGCTCGCCTCGTTCTTCTTCGTCGTTCTGCTCGCGTTCGCCACCTACCACGGTTTCCTGTTCACCGAGTCGGTCACGTTCTGCGGCCGCGTTTGCCACACCGTCATGCAACCCGAGTACACGGCGTACCTCGCCTCTCCTCACGCTCGCGTCCGCTGCGTCGACTGCCACGTCGGTTCGGGCGCCTCGTGGTACGTCAAGTCCAAGCTCTCCGGGGCGCGCCAGGTGCTGGCCGTCCTCCTGCACGACTACCCCACGCCGATCCCGGTGCCGATCAAGAACCTGCGCCCCGCGCGCGAGACCTGCGAGGAGTGCCACTGGCCGCAGAAGTTCTACGGGGCGCAGCTCATCCAGAACCCGCACTTCCACTTCGACGAGGCGAACACCGCCGAGCAGATCTCGCTCCTGGTCAAGACCGGCGGCGGCAGCGCCAAGCTCGGCCAGAACGCCGGCATCCACTGGCACATGATCATCCAGAACAAGGTGGAGTACGTGGCGTCCGACGAGCAACTGCAGCAGATTCCGTGGGTCGAGGCGATCGGGCCCGACGGGAAGCGCCGCGAGTACACCAGCACCGACGCCAAGCTCACCCCGGAGAAGCTGGCCGCAATGACGCGGCACGTGATGGACTGCATGGACTGCCACAACCGCCCGACCCACATCTTCCAGGCCCCCGACGGCGCCGTGGACCGGGCGATGGCGTCCGGACAGATCCCGACCAACCTCCCCTGGATCAAGAAGGTGGCGGTGGACGCGCTGGTGCGCCCGTACCCAACGCGGGCGGCCGCTGCGGCCGGGTTGCGCACCGAGGTCCTCGGGTTCTACGAAAAGCAGTACCCCGCCATCGCGAAGGGACGCTCGGCCGATCTCGACGACGTCGTCACGCGCCTGATCGAAATCTACGACCGCAGCGTGTTCCCGGCCATGAAGGTGAACTGGACCACCTACGCCTCCAACATCGGCCACCGCAACTGGCCGGGCTGTTTCCGCTGCCACGACGGCAAGCACGTCTCGCAGGACGGGAAGGTCTTGACCCGTGAGTGCACGGCGTGCCACACGATGCCGCAGCGCGGGCCGCTCATGCCGATCGGCACCGCGATGCCGGTCAGCAGCGAGAACTGGCACCCGTGGGAGCTCAAGGGGAAGCACGCGACGATGCTGTGCAACCGCTGCCACGCCGCCGGTTACCGCGCGCCGTCGGGGTGCGCCGAGTGCCACAAGCTCGACACCAAGGCGCCGATGATGGACAGCGGCTGCGACAACTGCCACCTCAAGGAGCAGGAGGTCAAGCCGCTCGCCGATTGCAAGACGTGCCACGACACCCTGCCCGGGCTGCACACCAAGGGCGGGCACCCCGACGCCGCGTGCACCGACTGTCACAAGCCGCACGTCTGGAAGGTGAGCGGGCGCGACACCTGCATGGCATGCCACGACGACAAGGGCAACCACCATCCGGGCCAGGCGTGCGCCTCCTGCCACGACTTCACCGGCGACACCCCGCCCAAGAGCGCCGCGGCGGCGCCCGCCGCGACGGCCCCCGGCGCGTGAGGCGGACGGCGACGCAACGGCCGGCCCCGGGGACGGCCTGGGGTCGCGGGGAGCTCGAGCAGCTCGAGCGCCTGCGCGACCCCGCGCGCATCCAGCGGTTCCTCGACGCGATCCCTTACAGCGCGGACCACTTCTACCGCTCGCCCCGCCGCGTGCTGCGCGACCGCAAGGCGCACTGCTTCGACGGCGCCGTCTTCGCGGCGGCGGCGCTCCGCCGCCTCGGGGAGAGGCCGGCGATCCTCGACATGCGCGCGGTCAACGACGACGATCACGTGGTCGCGATCTTCCGCCGCGGCCGCGCCCTCGGCGCCGTGGCCAAGTCCAACTTCGTCGGCCTCCGCTTCCGCGAGCCGATCTTCCGCACGCTGCGCGAGCTGGTGCTCTCCTACTTCGAGGACTTCTACAACGTGGCGCGAGAGAAGACGCTGCGGGCCTACTCGGTCGCCCTCGACCTCACCCCGTTCGACGGGCTCGGGTGGGAAACCGACGACGCCGCGCTCGACGTCATCGCCAGCCGCCTCGATCGCGCCCGCCACATCCGCCTGCTCACGCCGGCGCAGGCCGCGGCGCTGCTCCCGGTGGACGAGAGACGGTACACCAGCGGCCTGCTCGGCTCCGATCCGGACGGCCTCTACCGGCCGCAGGGCTAAGCGCTAACGCGCGGGTAGCGTAAAGCTGTTGTCCAGCCGCGCGATCATCTCCTCGTAGCGACGGTCGAGCTCCGCCAGCGCCTGTGTGAGCTCGCCCTCGCCGAGCTCGCCGCGCTGACGGCGCGCCGCGAGGAGCGCCTTCTGGTTCTCGTACCAGCGCTCGGCGTCGAAGTTGTAGGTCATCACCGCGCCTCGGCGGCGAGGGTGAACTCCCAGGCGCACGCGCCGTCGGCCTGGGGGTCCGGCGGGCACGCCAGGCAGCGCGCCCGGATGCGGGGATCCACCGTCCGGGCCAGACTCGCGAACTCCACCTCGCCGACGCTCTTGCAGGGAAAGTCGGGCAGGCCCTTGCGCCGCCTCGTCTGCTGCACGCGGCACGCCTCGGTCACGAAGCGGAGGGCCTGGCGGTCGCTGCGCCACTCGATCCGGTACGGGTTGATCAGGGCGTACATCCGCGCCCCCAGCACCCGCGCCAGCGCCTCCAGCCCGCCGCCCGGCGCGAGCCCGAGCAGCTCCATGGCGCGCTTCGCCTCCGCCGGCGCGAACTTGCCCCAGGCGGCGGCGTCGAGCTCGATCGCCGCGTCGATACCCAGCCGCTCCTCCGCCGCCAGGAACCACGAGCCGTCGTGGGCGAGCCAGTTCTTGGCGAACGCGGTCAGCGCCTGCAGCAGCTGCTCCCGGTCCATATCGGCGTACTCGGTCATCCCCGTCCCTCCCGGCCGGCGGTCGCGGCGCCGTAGTCTGGCGCACCCGCCCGCATCTCGCAACCGCCGCCGCGCTCTCCCCGAACGCCGCCACTTAGGCTATCCTAACTCCCGGGAGGGACGATGGCAGCCAGGAAGAGCCCGGGGCTCGGGGAGAGCCTCGAGGATTACGTCGAGATCATCCTCGCCCTCGAGCGCGATGCGGGGACGGCACGGGTGCGCGACATCGCGGAGCGCTTCGGTGTCTCGCAGCCCTCGGTGACCGGCGCGCTGCGGGCGCTCAAGGCCAAGGGGTTGGTGCGGCACGAGCCGTACGCGCACGTCACGCTCACCCCGGCCGGGAGACGGGTGGCGGGGGAGGTCGAGCGCCGCCACCGGGTGCTCAAGGAATTCCTCACCGCGGTCCTGGCGTTGCCCGAAGCGGAGGCGAATGCGGCCGCGTGCCGCATGGAGCACGTGCTCGCGCCGGCGGTGGTGGACCGCTTCTGCGCCCTCGCGGCGTTCGTGCACGCGAGCCCATCCCGCGCCGCGGAGTGGTTGAGCGGGATCGGTTCCACCCCGCCACGCGGAGCCCGGAAGGGGCCCACCCGGGCGAGCGCCAGGGGGCCCAGGAACGCCCGCGGCCGCTTGCGCGCCGTGGCCACCACCCCGCCGCCGGAAGGAAGCTCGTCATGTTGAAACCGCTCAGCGACCTCGGCTCCGGGGAGCACGGCATCGTGCGCGAACTGCAGGGAGGCCGCCGCCTCGCAGCGCGCCTGGCGGGGTTGGGCCTGACTCCCGGTGCGGCGGTGGCGGTCATGCACAACTACGGCCGCGGCCCGATCACGGTCTCGGTCATGCACACGAGGGTCGCGATCGGCCTCGGCCAGGCGGCCCGGGTGCTGGTGGAGACCCGCGAGGGCGAGGCGTGAGCCCGGATCCGAGCGCGCGGCCGGTCACCGTTGCGCTGGCCGGCCAGCCCAACGTCGGCAAGTCGACGGTGTTCAACCGGCTCACGGGCCTGAACCAGCACGTCGGCAACTGGCCGGGCAAAACGGTCGAGCAGAAGACCGGCGAGCTGGTCCACGACGGTACGGCGGTCCGCCTCGTCGACCTCCCCGGAACCTACGGCCTCACCGCCAACTCCGAGGAGGAGCGCATCGCGCGCGACTACATCCTGCGCGAGCGTCCCGACGTGGTCGTCGCGATCGTCAACGCCGCCGCGCTCGAGCGCAACCTCTACCTGGTCGCCGAGCTGCTCGCGCTGCCGAGCCCGGTGGTGATCGGGCTCAACATGATGGACGTCGCCGCCAGCCACGGCGTCCGCGTCGAGCCCGAGGTGCTCGAGGCGGCGCTCAAGCTTCCCGTGGTGCCGCTGGTCGCGGCGAGGAACCAGGGGATCGGCGAGCTGATCGACGCCGCGTTGCGCGTCGCCGCCAACCCGTCGGCGTTCGCCCCGACCCGCCCGGAGATGCGCCCGGCGCACCGCCCGATCCTCGCCGCGATCGCCGCGCTGCTGCCGGCGGCGCTGGTGCCGCCGTACCCCGCGTCCTGGGCGGCGCTGAAACTGCTCGAGGGCGACACCGAGATCGCGGCGCTGGTGCGCGAGCGCGCGCCCGAGGCCTGGCACGAGATCCACGCGCTGCTGCTGCAGCACGAGGACGCCTACCTCGACATCGCCGGCGGCCGCTACGAGTGGATCGCCCGCATGGTCCGCGCCGCGGTCGCCCGGCCGCGGGCCGGCGCGGTCACCGTGACCGACCGCATCGACCGCGTCGCCACCCACCCGCTGTGGGGGCTCGGCCTCCTCCTCGCCGTGCTGGCCGGCGTGTTCTGGCTGACGTACACGGCCGCGGCGCCGCTGGTCGCCCTGCTCGGCCGCTTGATCGGCGGGTCGCTGGCCGGCGCCGCGCGCGAGGCCCTCTCGTCGGGCCCGCCCTGGCTGGCGCGGTTCGTGGCCGACGGTCTCATCGGCGGCGCCGGCATGGTGTTCTCGTTCCTGCCGATCCTGGTCTTCTTCTTCGCGCTGATGGGGGTCCTCGAGGACGTCGGGTACATGGCCAGGATGGCGTTCGTGATGGACCGCTTCATGCACCGGATCGGGCTGCACGGCAAGTCCTCGCTGCCGCTGTTCCTCGGCTTCGGCTGCAACATCCCGGCCGTGCTCGGTACGCGCATCATCGAGGACCGCCGCGCCCGTCTGCTGACGCTCCTGCTCGCCCCGCTCGTCCCGTGCACGGCCCGACTCGCGGTCGTCACCTTCCTGGCGCCGGCGTTCTTCGGCGAGCTCGCGACGTGGGTCATGGTCGGCCTCGTCTCGCTCAACCTGGTCGTCCTCGTCGTGGTCGGGGTGACGCTCAACCGGCTCGCGTTCCGCGGCGCGAAGACCGCCTTCATCATGGAGATGCCGCTCTACCACGCCCCCAACCTGCGGACGATCGGGCTCTTCGTCTGGAACAACCTCACCTCGTTCCTGAAGAAGGCGAGCACGGTGATCGTGGTCGTCTCCGCCGCGGTCTGGGCGCTCGCCCAGTGGCCCGGGCCGGGGATGCAGCACAGCGCCCTCGCCGCCGTCGGCCGCGTCCTCTCCCCGGTCGGCGCGTGGCTCGGCCTCGGCGACTGGCGCTTCATCGTCGCGCTGCTTTCCAGCTTCGTGGCGAAGGAGAACACGATCGCGACGCTCGGCGTGCTGTTCAACGCCGGCGAGGGCGGCGCCGGTCTCGCGCGCCAGGTCGCCGCAGCCCTCCCCCCGTCCGCCGCGCTCGCCTTCCTCGTGGTCCAGGTGCTCTTCGTGCCCTGCGTCGCGACCGTCGCCGTCACCAAGCAGGAGGCCGGGTGGCGGTGGGCGCTCGCCGGCGTCCTCCTCCTCCTGACCGTCTCGCTCGGGCTCGGCGTGGTCGCGTTCCAGCTCGCCTCGAG
>JAJXUY010000073.1 GCA_021782525.1 Acidobacteriota bacterium
GCGTGCGGTCTCCTCGCCGGGATTCGGCCCCAGAGCGGGGCGGTCCTGGTGCCGGCGCTGGTCTGGGCGGTCGTCGTGGCGGCGCGCGGGCGGCGCTGGCGGGACCTCGCGCTCGGCGCTGTCGCCGCCCTCGCGGTGGCGGCGGCGTGCTGGGTGCCGGCGATCGCTGTCACCGGACCACAGCGTTGGTGGGCGGCGACGGCCTCGCACCTGCGCTACATGGACACGGTCGAGCGGCCGCTGCGCCTGCCGGGCGCGAGGCTCGCCGACGTCGCGCGCTGGTGGCTGTCGGGCGCCTTCTTCGGCTGGTCGTTCGCGCTGCCACTGTGGGTGCTGGTGATCACCGGGGCCGCAGTGCTGTGGCGCACCGGCCGGAAGCGCCCGGTCGCCCTGGCCGGCGGTGCGGCAACACTCCACATCGGCATCGCGATGTTCACCCAGAACCAGACCGAGTCGTTGCGCTACATCCTGCCGGCGCTCCCGTTCCTGGCGCTGCTTGCCGGCGGGACGCTGGCGTCGCCGGGCCGGTGGGCGAGGCGGGTCGCGACGGCGGCGGTGACGGTGTGGTGCCTCGCGGCGGCGGCGTGGACGTCGCCTGCTCTCATCGAACGGCAGAAACCGGGGCCAGTGTGGGCGGCATTGACCTGGATCAAGACCCACTGCGACCCGGCCATCACCCTGGTCGAGTACGACCACGTCATGGCGCCGCAAGTCCAGTACGTGCTCGGCCGCGCCGGGTTCCGCACCGTGGACATCAAGCAGGCGAGCCCGTTTCTCGGCGGCGATCGGCGCGAGGAGCAAACGCTGTTCGTGACGCCGCGACCGGTGCCGGGCGCCGAGGTGCTTTTCACCGAGCGTCAGGGGACGGCGCGCGTGGTGCAGCTGGCGTGGCATCGCTACCGGAGCTGTGCCGTCAGCCGGGCCCGGGCGGGCGAGCGGGCGGTGTTCTCCCCGGAGTGGCAGCCGCGCGGCGGCGGCTGGGAGCTGCGGGGGACCGGCCGGATCGCGCTGCCGGCGCGGGTGACACCAGCCATAGCGCGGCTCTGCGCCGGGGGCGAGACGATCACCGTCCGCCGAACGGGGTGGCCCGATGTGGCGGTCGCCCCGGGGCGCTGCGCGATCGTACCGCTGTTGCCAGCGCCTGGCGGCGAGGTGGTCGTGAGCGCGCCGGCGGACGCGGCAGCACTGGTGCCGCCGATCCGGATCCTGCCGCTGGCGGCGCTCGACGGGAGCGCCGGGCTGGCCTCGGCGTACATGGTGCCGCAGGCGGCGCACCTCCCCGGTCTCGGCGGGGCGGCGTGGCGCACCGACCTCGTGCTGTTCAACCCGCAGCCGCACCCGCTCGCGGTCACGGCGCAGTTCCTGGCGATGGAGAAGGACAACTCGACGGCTCCGGCGGCCACCACGACGCTGGCCGCGGGTCAGGTGCTCGACGTGGTGGATGTGCTCTCCTTGCCCGCGTTCCGCCCGGCGGCCATGGGCGCCCTACTCGTGCGCGCGACCGCCGGCGGGGCGCCGTGCACGTCGGCCGCGTGCGACTTCCTGGTGCTGTCGCGGACGTACAACAGGGCCGCCGGCCCCGGCTTCTGGCGGTCGAGCGAGTGGCTGCCGGGGGTGGCGCCGGCCCAGGCGCTGCGCGCCGGGGAGCGAGCCACGTTCAGCCACGTCACCCGATCGGATGCCGTGGGTGCGAGCGTCGGCGTGGCGTCGTGGACGGACGCGCCGGTGCGGGTCGAGGTGCGGACCGTTGCCGCGGGCGGCGCGGTCGTCGAGCGGCACGACTTCGAGCTGGCCCCGTTCGGACATGTTCATGAGCCGCTCGCCGCCGACGTCCAGGACGGCCGCGTCGAGGTGGAGCTCCTCGATCCGCCGCAGCAGGCGATGATCGTCCCGTACGTCTCGATGGTGGATCGCGCGGGCCGCGTGCCGGTGCACGAGCTGGCGGACCGGCTCCCGAGTCGCACGGATCCGGCCGGGTGGGTCCCGCCGTTCCCGGCGTTGCGGGTGGCTCGATGAGCGCGCAGACGGGCGAGGGCCGCGGGCGGCGGCTGCGGGCACTCGGCGGACGCGTCGGGCGACCGCTGCAGAACCGGACCGCGGTTATCGCCGTCTGCCTTTACGGCGCGATGCTGCTCGTGCTGCGGCCGGCGACGCCGTTCGAGTGGGACGAGGTCCTCTACCAGCGGGCACTGGACCACTACGACGTCGCCGCCCAGTATCCCCACCCGCCGGGGGTGCCGGCGTACATCGCCGCCGGGAAAGTGGTCTCGCTCGCCACCGGCGACCCGATGGTCGCCATGCAACTCGTGGCCGTCGCCTCGGCGCTGGCAGCGTTGCTGCTGCTGGCACGCCTCGGGCGGACGCTGGGCGTGCCGCCGCTGGCGGCGGCCGCGGCCGCCGGGTTGCTGGCGTTCGTCCCCGGGTTCCTCTTCGCCGCGAACGTCGGGCTCTCCGACGTGCCGGCGACGGCCGCCGCGATCGCCGCGGTGCTCGCGTGCGTCGTCGCCACCCGGGACAGCGCCCGCATCCCGATGGCCGCCGCGGTCGTGGCGTTCGCCCTGTCGCTGCGGCCGCAGATCGTCGTGGCGCTGCTGCCCGCCGGGCTGGCCGCCGTGGTCATGGCGATCCGGAGGCGCCACTGGCGTCCCCTCGGCCTCGGGGCGCTCGCCGGGGTCGGGGTGTCGGCCGCGGTCTGGGTCCCCGCGATCCTCCTCACCGGCGTGTCGCGCTACATCGCGGCGACGCGGGCCCACCTCCACTGGATGGCCGTCGCCGAGGCCGGCTACCGCCTGCCGGGGCTGGGGTTGAAGGCGGCGCTGGGGGGGTGGCTCCGCGACCCGGTGGGCTCGGGTCCGCTGGCCGTCGTGTTCTGGCTGCTGGTCGTGATCGGTGCCGTGGTGTGGTGGCTGACGGGCCGGCGCTGGCTGGTGGCGGCGGCGGCGCTGTCGGGCGGGGCCTACCTCGTCGTCGCGATGTGGACGATGAACTTCTTCTCCGCGGCGCGCTACGGCCTCCCGGCGGTGGCGTTCTGCGCTCTCCTCGCGGGCGGTGTCGCCGCTGCCCCGCAGCGGTGGCTCCGGCGCGCCGGTCTGGGGGCGGTGGCGCTGTGGAGCGCGGCGGCGTTCACCTGGGGGCTGCCGGTGTACCTGCTGCGCCGCGAGCCGGCGCCGGTGTGGGCGGCGCTGACCTGGGTGAGGGCGCACGAGGATCCCGCCACGACCACGGTCATCTACGACGGCGTCGCCACGCCGCACGTGGCCTACGTCCTCGGGCGTGCCGGTTTCCGCACCGTCCCGATGGAACAGGCCAGGCTGGTGCTGGACGAGCCGCCGCAGCCCGGGGGGCAGATGCTGTTCGTCACGCCGCTCCCGGTGCCGGGCTGCGAGG
Organism: Acidobacteriota bacterium; assembly: GCA_021782525.1. The sequence continues at coordinate 3,388 of JAJXUY010000073.1, forward strand.
TCGTGTTCGACCGGGCGTGGCACTCGGCGCGGCTGGCGCAGCTCACGTTTCGCCGCTATCAGACGTGCGTGGTGAGCCGGTTGCGGGAGCGCAGCGATGTGGTGTTCTCGCCGGAGTGGCAGGAGCGCGACAGCGGCTGGGCGCTGTGGGGGACCGGCCGGATCGCTTTGCGCACCGGCACTCGGCCGATGGCGGTCCGTCTGTGCGCCGGGCATGAGACGATCACGTTGACCCGGCCGGGGTGGCCCGTTGAGACGATCACGCCGGCGCAGTGCGTGATGGTGCCGTTGCTGCCGGGGGCGGACGGGGCGCTGGCGGTGAGCGCGCCGCCGAACGCCGCGACGCTGGTCCCGCCGGTGCGGATCCTGCCGCTGGCGGCGCTCGACTCCAGCAGCGGCCTCGCCGCGGCGTACATGGTGCCGCAGGCGGCGCACCTGCGCGGCTACGGCGGCGCGCTGTGGCGCACCGACCTGGTGCTGTTCAACCCGCAGCCTCACCCGCTGGCGGTCACCGCCCAGTTCCTGGAGATGGGGAGGGACAACGGTACGGCGCCGGCGGTCGCGGCGACGCTGGCTGCCGGCCAGGTGCTGAACGTGGCCGACGTGCTGTCGCTGCCGGCGTTCCGCGGCGCCGGCATGGGGGCGTTGTTGCTGCACGCGACCGCCGGCGGCGTGCCCTGCGCCTCGGCCGGGTGCGACTTCCTGGTCCTGGCGCGCACCTTCAACACGCGCGCCGACCCCGCCGAGTGGCACAGCGGCGAGTGGATGGCGGGGGTGGCGCCGGACGCGACGCTGGCACCCGGCCAGACGGCGTTCGTCCGCCACGTCACCCGCTCGACCCGGATCGGCGCCAGCGTCGGGGTGGCCTCGTGGACCGGCGCGCCGGTGGTGGTCGCCGTGCGCGTCCTCGACGGTCGCCGCGAGGTCGTGGCTCGCACGCTCGCGCTCGCACCGTTCGGGCAGCTGCACGTGCCGCTGCGCCAGGACGTCAGCGACGGCACGGTGGAGTTCACGCTCGCGTCGCCGGACGCCGCGGCTCGGGTGGTCGCCTACGTCTCGCTGGCGGATCATAGCAACGGCTCCGCCACGCATCTGCTGGCGGAGGCGAAGCCGCGCCGCACGCCGCCGCCGTGGACGCCACCCTGGCCGCGAACCGCGGCGGAGCGTTGAGCGCGATGCCAAGCGCGCTCCCGTCTGCGGTGCTGTTCGACCTCGACGGCACGCTCGCCGACTCGTTCGCCGGCATCCGCCTGGCGCTCAACGCGGCGCTCGCCGAACGCGGCGTGCCGGAGCGCGCCCTCGAATGGGTCCGCCGGCACGTCGGGCGCGGCGCCCTCGAACTCGTGCGCGACGCTGCCGGGGAGCGCGTTGGGGAGACACCCCTTGCCGCGCTGACGGCGCGCTACCTCGCGCTCTACCGCGCGACGTTCCTGGAGCGCACGCCGGCCTACCCCGACGCCGCCGCGGTTCTCGCCTTCACCGCGGCGGGGACAGGCGGCCGGGTCGCCGTCGTATCGAACAAGGACGAGGAGCTGTCGCGGCTGTGGCTGCGGCACACCGGGCTCGAGCGCCACGTCGCCGCCGTCGTCGGGCCCGACACCTACGGTGTGCGCAAGCCGGACCCGGGTGTGCTCGGACCGGTGCTGCGCGGGTTCGGGGTGGTGGCCGGGGATGCGCTGCTGGTCGGCGACATGGCCGTCGACGTGGCGGCCGGCGCCGCGATCGGCATGCCGGTCGTCGGCGTCACCGCCGACCCGGCCGCCGCGGCGGCGCTGCGTGCGGCTGGCGCGGCGGCGGTGCTCGACCGCCTCGGTGAGTTGCCGGGGTGGCTGGTGGAGCACGGCTCGGGCTGGCGCTACCATGGCCCGGTCGGTACGAGCCATGGTTGAGCGGAGCGGGGGAGGGACACGATGAGCGCACGGCTGCGCGTGGGGCTGGTGTTCGGCGGGCGGTCCGGCGAGCACGAGGTGTCGCTGGTGTCGGCCGGCTCGGTGGCTGCGGCGCTCGACCGCTCGCGCTACGAGGTTGTCGCGATGGCGATCGACCGGTCGGGCCGTTGGGCGGATGCCGCGGCCGCCGCCGCGGCGCTCGCGGCGGTCGGCGCCCGGCCCGACCGGGTGCCCGCGGTCGTCGGCACAGCCCGTCTCGACCCGCGGCTGCTCGACGGCTCGGTGGACGTCGTGCTCCCGATCCTGCATGGGCCGTTCGGCGAGGACGGGACGATCCAGGGTTTGTGCGAGGTGCTCGGCCTCCCGTACGCCGGATGCGGCGTCGCGGCGAGCGCCGTGACGATGGACAAGGTCCTCACCAAGCGCCTGCTGCGCGAGGCCGGGCTGCCGACGCCGCAGTTCGAGGCGCTGACCGGGCCGCAGTGGGCGTGTGAGCGCATCCGGTGCGAGGCGCGTTGCCTCGCGTTGCCGCTGCCGTTGTTCGTCAAGCCGGCCCGCATGGGCTCTTCGGTCGGGATCACCAAGGTCAAGGAGGTCGGCGAGTTCGCCGCGGCGGTCGAGACAGCGCTCGCGTACGACGACCTGGTGATCGTCGAGGAAGGGATCCCCGGGCGCGAGATCGAGGTCGCGGTGCTGGAGGGGCGCCCGACGCTGGCGTCGGTCCCCGGCGAGGTCGTTCCCGGTCACGAGTTCTACGACTACGCCGACAAGTACCTCGACGACGCCTGCCGGCTGCTGGCGCCGGCACCGCTCGAGCCCGGGCAGGTCGCCGAGGTGCAGCGCCTGGCGCTCGCCGGCTTCGGCGCGGTCGCCTGCGCGGGGATGGCGCGCGTGGACTTTCTCCTCGACGAGCGCGACGGCCGCTTCCTCATCAACGAGGTGAACACCATTCCGGGCTTCACGCCGATCTCGATGTTCCCGCGGTTGCTCGAGTTGTCCGGCGTCGGCTACGCCGAGATCGTGGACCGCCTGATCGCGCTCGCGCTCGAGCGGCACGCGACGAGGGAACGGCTGGCGGCGGCGGCGCTGCGCCCGCTGCAGGAGCGCGCGCGCTGATGCCGGCCCGGCGGCGTGCGGCCGCGGACTCGCCGCCGCGCTCGCTTCCTGCTACTCTCTGGCGCCGCCGCACGCTTGCTTGCCGGTCCGCGGGGCCCTAGTATATCCTTGTGAATTCGTTCATTTGTTGCCCCCGAGGGGCGAGGAGGTTGCCATGAGCAAAGGAAAGGTCACGCGCGAGGACGCCCTCGCGTACCACACCGGAAAACGTCACGGCAAAGTTTCGGTCGTCCCCACCAAGCCGTGCATGACGCAGCGCGATCTCTCGATGGCGTACACGCCCGGCGTGGCCGAGCCATGCCGGGAGATCGAGCGCGACCCGGCACTCGCCTACGAGTACACCAGCAAGGGCAACCTGGTGGGGGTGATCTCGAACGGCACCGCGGTGCTCGGGCTCGGCGACATCGGCGCCCTTGCGGGCAAACCGGTGATGGAGGGCAAGGGCGTCCTGTTCAAGCGCTTCGCCGACATCGACATCTTCGACATCGAGATCGACACGCACGACCCGGACGAGGTGATCAAGTTCTGCCAGCTGATCGAGCCGACCCTCGGCGGGATCAACCTCGAGGACATCAAGGCGCCCGAGTGTTTCTACATCGAGGAGACGCTGAAGAAGACGATGAAGATCCCCGTCTTCCACGACGACCAGCACGGCACCGCGATCATCTCCGCC
>JAJXUY010000074.1 GCA_021782525.1 Acidobacteriota bacterium
GTGATCGAGGGGATGGCACGCGCGCTCCAGGACCTGCGCGGGGACGCGGCGCACGAACAGGTGCTGCCGGTGCTCGTGCACGGCGACGCCGCCTTCGCGGGCCAGGGCGTCGTGGCCGAGACGCTGAACATGAGCGCGCTCTCCGGCTACCGCACCGGGGGGACGGTTCACATCGTCGTCAACAATGGCATCGGCTTCACCACCTCCCCGGCCGACGCGCGCTCCTCCGTGTACGCCACCGACGTGGCGAAAATGGTCCAGGCACCGGTCTTCCACGTCAACGGCGAGGACCCGGAGGCGTGCGTCCACGTCATGGACCTGGCGCTCGCGTTCCGACGCGCGTTCGCAAAGGACGTGGTCGTGGACGTGGTCGGCTACCGCCGGTGGGGGCACAACGAGGCCGACGAGCCTGCGTTCACGCAGCCGATCATGTACGCCAAGATCCGCGACCGGCGCTCGGTGCGCAAGCTCTACACCGAACGCCTCGTCAACCGCGGCGACCTCACCGTCGCCGAGGCCGAGTCCGCCCTCAAGGACTTCCAGGACCGGCTCGAGGCGGCGTTCGCGGCGACGCACGAGAGCGCCCCGCCCGCGCTCCCGCCCGCGCCCGCGGTGGAACCCCCACCACCGCCCGAGCCGGCGCCCCCACCGGTGGCGCTCGCGACGCTGCACGAGATCGCCGAGCGCGCCACCGCCGTCCCCGCGGAGTTTCGCGTCCACCCCAAGCTCGCCCGCCTGCTCGAGCAGCGCCGCCGCATGCTCGACGCCGGCGGCGTGGACTGGGGGACCGCCGAGCTGCTGGCGTTCGGCTCGCTCGTGCGCGAGGGGATCGCGGTGCGCCTCTCGGGCCAAGACTCCCGCCGCGGCACGTTCTCGCAGCGCCACGCGGTGCTCGTCGACCAGGCCACCGGGGCGGAGTACACGCCGCTGCAGCACATCGACCCGGCCCAAGCGCCGTTCCTCGTCTACGATTCGCTGCTCTCGGAATACGCCGTGCTCGGGTTCGAGTACGGTTACTCGGTCATGCGCTCCGACGCGCTCGTGCTCTGGGAAGCGCAGTTCGGGGACTTCGCCAACGGCGCCCAGATCATCATCGACGGCTTCATCGCCGCCGCCGAGGAAAAGTGGGGGCAGCGCAGCAAGCTCGTGCTTCTGCTCCCGCACGGCGCGGAGGGCCAGGGGCCCGAACACTCCAGCGCCCGCCTCGAGCGCTTCCTGCAGCTCGCCGCCGACGGCCGCCTCCGGGTTGCGGCGCCGAGCACGGCGGCGCAGTACTTCCACCTGCTGCGCGCCCAGGCGCACGCCCGACGCGCGGCCCCCCTCGTCGTGATGACGCCGAAGAGCCTCCTGCGCGCCGACGCGGCGAAGAGCCGCGCCGCCGATTTCGCCGGCGCGTTCGCTCCGGTGCTCGCCGATCCGGAGCCGCCCGAGGCCCCCGAGCGGGCACTGCTGTGCAGCGGCAAGGTGGCGTTCGACCTGCTCGAGCGCCGGCGCGCGAAGGGCGGCGCCGCGGCGGTGATCCGCCTCGAGCGCCTGGCGCCGTTCCCGTCCGTCGAAGTCGGCGCGGCGCTCGCCGGGCTGCCCACGGTGCGCGAGCTGCGCTGGGTGCAGGAGGAGCCGGCCAACATGGGGGCGTGGGGGTTCGTCGCGCCGCGCCTCGCCGAGCTCGCATCCGGCCGGCCGCTGGCCTACGCCGGGCGCGCCGCCAGCTCGAGCCCGGCCACCGGCTCCCACCGCGTCTTCCAGGCGGAGCAGGAGCGCCTCGTCGAGGACGCGTTCAAGCCGTAGCGCGGCCGGTTGCCCGGGGGTGGGCGCTCCGTCGGCGCGGGGATGTGCGACACTCGCCCAACAGTGGAGGCAAGCATGGAGCGCACCGAAGGCTCGCGCGTGTACGCCGTCATCTTCCTCGTGCTCGCGGCGCTCGGGGTGGGGTACGTTTGTGTGCGGGTGCTGACGCCGTTCCTCGGCGCCATCGCCTGGGCGATCATCCTCGCGGTGGCGTTCCAGACCCCGTGGACCTACCTCGAGCGCCGGATGCCAGAGCACCGCACCCTGGCGGCCGCCCTGTTGACGCTCGCGATCGCCATGCTCGTCCTGCTGCCCGTGGGTCTGTTCGCCGGCGTCCTGGCGAGCCAGACGATCGACGTCGCAAACCGCGTGTCGCACAAACTTTCGGACCTCCACGTCACGTCGTTCTCGGACGTCATCGCGCTTCCCAGGGTCGCCGATGCGCTCGACGGCATCCGCAGCCGGGCGGGGATCTCGAAGCCCGACTTCGAGAAGCTGGCGGCCGGCTTCGTCGGCAAGGCGTCCGCCGCCGCGGCGAAGCTCAGCGGCAAGCTCATGCTCGGCGTCTTTGACGCGGTCCTCACCTTTGTGCTCGTCATCTTCCTCCTGTTCTTCCTATTCAAGGACGGCCGCGCGATGGCCGCAGCGGCGTTTGACATGCTGCCCACCGACCCCGGCGGGCGCCGGCGCCTGAGCGGCTCGCTGCAGGCGATGCTGGCGGCGATCTTCCGCGGTTCGCTGCTGTGTGCCGTCGTCCAGGGGGCATCGGGCGCTCTCGGCTGGTGGATCGCAGGCCTGCCGTCCCCTGCCCTCGCCGGCGCCGCGATGGGCGTGCTGTCCCTGCTGCCGGTGGGCGGCACCGCGATCGCGTGGCTGCCGGCGGCGATCTACCTCTGGAGCGCGGGACGCGTCGGGTCGGCCGTGTTCCTCTTCGTCTGGGGTCTGGTGGTGACGTCGTTCCTCGCCGACAACGTCTTGCGGCCGATGCTCATCAGCGGGTCGGAGGAGCTCTCGACGCTGGTGGTGTTCCTCGGCGTGTTCGGCGGCATTGCGGCGTTCGGCCTGCTGGGGATCTTCATCGGTCCGGTGGCGCTGGCGCTCGCCGTGACGTTGGTGGGGGTGATCCGCCAGGCGGCGGAGGCGGTCGCTCCGGTCGGCTCGCCGTGAGCGGTTCGCGCCCGTCGGCAACCCGGACGGATCCGGCGTTCTCCACCCGGGTCCGCGTCAGTTGAAGCTCAGGCGGTAGACCGGCGAGGAGTCATCGCCGCCGGTGAGCCGGCAGACGCCGCTCCCGCGCAGGCGCAGGCGCCGCTCCACCTCGAGCGTGCAGGTGAGCCGCGTGCCGTGGTCCCCCTCGAGGTGGCCGCGAAAGAAGATCACGACCGGCCCCGCCACCGTCGGCGCCACCCCTATCGGCGGGGCCGCGGGCGGGATCGGCGCCAGCCCTCCCGGCGGCCGGGGCGGGCGCCCGGCGGCGAGCACGCCCTCCAGCCTCTCGCCGGTCGCGGGGTCGACGCCGCGAACCGTGGCCGACTCCTCCTTGACCGCGACCGTCACCGGGATCGCCCGACCGTCGGAGGTTGCCGTGAGCGTGCCCGTGCGCGTGACCACGCAGCCGGCCAACCCAAGCGGAAGCGCACAACCGGCGGCGATGAGGCGCCACGACATCGCGCAACCCTCCCTGAACCGGGACTCTCGCCGAGAATGGTAGCATCGGCGTCACCGCGCGTCCGTCGGGCATCGGTGCCGACCGGCTCGACCCACGGCGGCCAACCCGAGTCCGGCAACGCTCCCCGGGCGGGCGTCCGCCCCGACGTGACACCCTTGACAAGGGGAAGCATCGACATGACCCTGAAACAGCGGACCGCGCGGCTCCGGTTCGCAACGCTCGAGGTCTCGGCTGTCGGGACGACGCGAGGGGGCTTGGCGAATGGCGGGCGTAACGCTGCGAGGGGTACAGAAGCGCTTCGACAAGACCGAGGTCATCAGGAACCTCGACCTCGAGGTGCGTGAACACGAGTTCATGGTGCTCGTGGGCCCGTCAGGCTGCGGCAAGACCACGGTTCTGCGGATGATCGCGGGCCTCGAGGAGATCTCCGGCGGGACGATCACGATCGGCGACCGGGTCGTGAACGACCTGCCCCCCAAGGACCGCGACATCGCGATGGTGTTCCAGAGCTATGCCCTCTACCCCCACATGACGGTGCGGGAGAACCTCGAGTTCGGCCTCAAGATCCGCAGGACGCCGCGGGACCAGATCGACAGGCTCGTCAACCACGCCGCCGAGTTGCTCGGCATCGCTCACCTCCTCGAGCGGACGCCGCGGGAGCTGTCCGGAGGTCAACGCCAGCGGGTTGCGGTCGGGCGGGCGATCGTGCGGCAGCCGGCGGTCTTCCTCTTCGACGAACCGCTCTCGAACCTGGATGCCAAGCAGCGGGTCCAGATGCGGGCCGAGATCGCCAAGCTCCAGCAGCGGCTGCAGACCACGACGATCTACGTGACCCACGACCAGGTCGAGGCGATGACCATGGGGCAGCGGGTGGCGGTGTTCAAGGACGGCGACCTTATACAGGTGGGGACGCCGATGGAGCTGTACGACCGGCCGGCGACCGTCTTCGTGGCCGGTTTTATCGGTACGCCGCCGATGAACTTCATCGCCGCATCGATCACGGACGGCGGCGCCACGCTCACCGCGTCTGCGTTCAAGCTCCCCGTGCCCCCGACGCTGCGCCCGGTGACCGACGCGGCCCCGGGCCGGCGCCTGGCCGTGGGCGTGCGACCCGAGAACATCCTGGACGCGAACCGTAAGGGACGCGGCGAAACGGCCGCGGTCGAGGCCGAGGTCGAAATCGCGGAGCCGCTGGGCAGTGAGATCATCGTTCACTCCCGAGCCGGCAACGACATGCTGGTCGCGAAGCTGGACCCCCACCGTCACCCGGCCCCGGGCGAGACGATCAGCCTCGTGATCGAGCTCGAGGCCCTGCACCTGTTCGACGCCGAGACCCAGCAGCGTCTCGACCGGGCGCCTCAGGACCGCGCGCCTGCGGTCGTCTCCGCGGGGAACTCGGCCGTGTAGGCCCTCTGGGCCTGCGTGCCGCCGTCGTGACAGGCGCCGCAGCGCCCGAGGTTCGGCAGCTTCAGCTTCGCGTCCTTCGCCTTCTCCTCGTGGCAGGGGATGCACATCTTGTGCATGGCGTCCTTGTACGACGGGGCCCAGCGCGAGTCGAACGTCTTGACGACCGGGTTGGCCGCCATCAGGTCCTTGTCGTGGCACTCCGAGCACTTCTTCACCGGCGTCACCCGGATCGGCTCGCCCTTGCCGTGACACTGGGCGCACGAGGCGTTGCCGTGCAGCGCGGCCACGTGCGCCTCGTGGTCGAAGACCGACGTGGGAAGGAAGATGTTCCCGTGGCAGACCACGCACGGCGTCCCCACGTCGCCCCGCTGGTGCAGGTGGTGGCAGGTGGCGCAGCTCTTGGCGCCGCCCGCCTCGTCCTGGTGCCGCTTGTGGTCGAAGTAGACGTGGCGCGGCCCCGGCCCGACCCGCAGGACGGCGGCCCCCACCGCCCGCACGGCGCGAACGTCGACCGCCGGCTCGGCCTTGGGCGCGACGGTGAGGCCGCAAGCGAGCGCCAACACGAAGAGGAACGAGTACACCTTCGTCGCCTTGCGCCACCCCTCGCCGAGCCAGACCTGGTCGAACGGCGCGAACGCGGGCGGCGCCGAGGCGAGCCTTTCGCGTTCGGCCTCGACCTGCGCGAGCCCGTGCGGATCGACCGGAAACCGCTCCTGGATGAAGAGGAACACCAGGACGCACGCGGCGACGATGCCGAGGCTGATCGCGAACTCGGTCCACGCCGGGAAGTAGAAATGCCCGGTGGCCCACACCTGGCTCAACCCCGACGCGTTGACCCGGTCGAGGACGAACCCCAGCACCGAACAGCAGGCGAGCAACCACACCCCGCGGAACGAACGCCGCACCCGGGGGAACGCGAACGCCACCATCGGGATCACGGTCGAGAGCAGCATCTCGACGATGAACAGGTCGGCGAGCCAGCTGCCGTCGAACACCAGGCCGAGCTTCCCCTGCCGCGCCAGGTCGCCGACCCGGAGGACGAAGTAGAACGCCAGGGCGACGCTCGCCAGGCGCGCCAGGCCGGCGAGCATGTCGATCTCCGGCTCCCGCCGGTACAGCCAGCTGGTGATGGTGGACTCGGCCATCACCATCACGATCCCGAGGCAGATCGCCGAGACGAAGAACAGCTCCGGCAACAACTGCGTGTACCACAGCGGATGAACCCGGAACGGCATGATCAGGAGCAGCGTCCCGAGCGACGACTGGTGCAGCGTCGAGAGCATGATCCCGAGGACCATGATCGGCAAGGCAAGCTTCACGAAGAACCGGTACGCCTTCCGGAACTTCGTGCGCTCGAGCAGCGTCGGCGTCACCTCGAGGGCGAGGACGGTGAGGTAGAGCATGACGCACCACGCCACCTCGAACAGCGCCGAGTGGACGTTCCAGTAGATCGTGGCGTGCCAGATGTTCCAGGGCAGGCCGAGGTCGAACAGCAACCCGACCGCCACGGCGCCGTAGCCGATGAACGCGGTCAGGATCGCCGGGCGCGCCGCGGCGTGGTAGCGCTCGCGGTGGAAGATGTGCACCACCGCGGCCATGACGAAGCCGCCGGCGGCCAGCGCCACGCCGCCCATCACGTCGAAGCCGATCCACAGCCCCCACGGCGTGGTGTCGGACAGGGCGGTGGAGACGCCGAGCCCGAGGGTGAAGCGCACGATCGCCACCGCGGCGGCCAGGCCGGCGAGGACCCACATCACGCCCTTGAAGACGAACAGGCGTCTATTCTCCATGGCGCTCCTCCCCGGCGCCGGCGGCGTTCTCCTCCATGCGCTTGCGCCGCCGCTCGATGATCCAGTAGAGCGAGCCCATGAGAACCCCCATGCCGACGAACTCGAACGGGACCTGCCTCAGCGCCCCCCAGGTCAGCGGCGGGAGCGACTGGTCGGTCAGCTCACGGCCGTCGTTCCAGGCGAGGAAGTCGAGCGGGATGTCGGAGATGTAGAGCACCGACGTGCCGCCGACCTGCTTCTCCCCCCAGACCCGTTGCACGTACTTCGCGGGCTCGGCGCGCACCCTCCGGCGTGCCTCGGCCAGCATCTCTTCGCGGCGGCCGAAGATCGTGGCCTCGGTCGGGCACCCGCTCACGCACGCCGGGCGGTCGATCGTCCCCGCCT
>JAJXUY010000075.1 GCA_021782525.1 Acidobacteriota bacterium
GTGGACTTCCCGGCGCTCGGCGACGACTTCCTCGCGTTCTCGGCGCACAAGATGTACGGGCCCACCGGGGTCGGGTTCCTGGTGGCGAGGCCCGAACTGCTCGAGCGCATGGAGCCGGTCGCCGGCGGCGGGGAGATGATCCGCGAGGTGCGCCTCGACTGGGCCTCCTGGAACGACATCCCGCATCGTTTCGAGGCGGGCACCCCGAATATCGCCGATGCCGCCGCCTTTCCGCCGGCGCTCGATCTGCTCGACGAGTTGGGGATGGCGGCGGTGCGTGGGCACGAGCGCGAGCTGGTCGGGTACGCGCTCGAGCGCCTGCGCTCGCTCGGCTGGCTCCAGCTCCACGGGCCGATGGACGCGGACTCGCGCGGCGGCCTCGTCTCGTTCGTGGACCCCGAGATCCACCCGCACGACCTGGCGCAGGTGCTCGACACCCACGGCATCGCCGTGCGCGCGGGGCACCACTGCGCCCAGCCGTTGATGCGCCGGCTGGACGTCGCCGCGACGGCGCGCGCATCGCTCGCCATCTACAATGATCGCGACGATGTCGACGCCCTGGTCGACGGGCTGACCGCGGCGCGCAAGTACTTCGGCCTGGCGTGAGCAAAGGCGGGAAGAGGGAAGAGGGCAAAGGGCAAAGGGAAGACAAACGACACAACGGGAGAGTGAGATGATCCTGGGGAGCACAACACCGTCGTTCCTTTACCCTTTGCCCTCTACCCTTTACCCGCCGGCGAGGTACCTCGCCACTGTGCGGAACGGGGGCCACCTTGGTTGAGCGGCCCGACGGGGCGCTCGACGACCTCTACCGCGAGGTGGTGATGGACCACCACCGCCGGCCGCGCGGCCGCGCGCCGCTGCCGCGCGTCGACGCCACCGCGCACGGGTTCAACCCGGTGTGCGGCGACGAGGTCGTGCTCTCCCTCGCGCTGGACGGCGACCGCCTGGCCGGCGTCCGGGTGGACGGGCGCGGCTGCGCGATCTGCACCGCCTCCGGCTCGATCATGGCCGAGATGATCCCGGGGCACACCGCAGCCGAGGCCGAGGCGACCGCGGCGGCGTTTCGCGGCGTGATGCACGGCGGCCACGCGCCCGCCGGCGTCGAGCTCGGCGACCTCGAGGCGCTCGAGGGGGTGCAGAAGTTCGCGGTGCGGGTCAAGTGCGCGATGCTCCCGTGGGTCACGCTGGTCGACGCGCTCGCGGCGTGGCGCGAGGGACGGACGGACGCCACGGCGACCACCGAGACGGAGGAGGCCACCCGATGAGCGAGTTGACCGCGGACGGCGTGCGCGAGGCGCTGCGGCCGGTCGTCGACCCCGAGATCTACATCTCGATCGTGGACCTCGGGTTGATCCGCGCCGTCGAGGTGAGCGAGGACGGCGCCAAGGTCAGGATCGTCATGACCCTCACCACCCCGTTCTGCCCCGAGGGGCCGATGATCGTCGAGCAGGTGAAGCAGATCGCCGCCGCGCTCCCGGGCGTGCGCGAGTCCGAGGTCGAGCTCGTCTGGACCCCGCCGTGGGACCCGCGCACCGAGGCGTCCGACGAGGTCAAGGCCGAGCTCGGGATCTGGGACTGAGCAAGAACCGGGGTTCGGGGCTCGGGGTTCGGGACGGCGGTAAGAGGTCAAAGGGTAAATGGGAAAAGGAAGACAGAGGCTCAAGGGCCGCGGCTGATCAGTCGTGTCTTCCCTTTGCCCTTTGCCCTCTTCCCTTTCCCCTTAAAGGGTAGAGGGGAAAGGGACGACAGGAACGCCGGCGACGTCGCTGAGCCGCCTCGTCTTCCCTTTGCCCTCTTCCCTTTCCCCTTTTCCTGCTTCTGAAGCGGTCACGAGGTGGGAGCGAACGACGCGACCGCGGCGGCCTCGTCCTCAAACACCTCGAGCAGCGGCAGGATCTGGGAGAGGTGCAGGGTGTGCCGGACCCGGTCGCCGGGGCGCAGCAGCTTGAGCCCCGCCCCGAACTCGTGCGCCAGCTTCCAGCTCGCGACCAGCTCGCCGACGCCGCCGCTGTCGAGGCGCCCGACGCGCGCGAGGTTGAGCACGATCTTCGTCCACCCCTCGGCAACCAGCTCGGATACCACGTCGCGGAGCAACTCCTCGCCGTCGTCGGTCACGAGGTCGCCGTTGAAGTCCACGATGACAACGTCGTTGGCGTGGCGAACGTCGACTCGCATCGGTTCATTGTAGCCCGGTGCGCGCCGGGCCGCGCTTGGAACCGGCCCCGCTTGGCGGTACCCTTGAGCCGTACCAAGGTGAGAACGTTCGGCCGGCGGCGCCCCGGCGCCGCGAGACGGGGAGGCTGGGTGCCATGGACGCTGCGCAGCGCAGCACGCTGATCGTCGGGCTCGAGGTGAAGACCTACGAGAAAGTCGCGAAGATCCTGAAGCGGAAGGGGTTCTTTTCGGAGCCCGCGACGACCGGAGGGGAGGCGCTGGAGTCGATCTCGTTCCTGCCGTTCGACGCCATCGTCGCGGCCTGCCCGCTGCCGGACATGCCGGTGCAGCAGCTCGTGGATGCGGTTCGCCGCAAGGACTCGCCGTGCCGCCAGTCGGCCGTCGTGTTGCTCGCCACGCCCGCCACGCTGGCCGAGGCGGAGGCGCTCGTCGGCCGCGGGGTCAACCGGGCGCTCGCGGTCGAGGAGCTCGACGACCAGCTCGCGCAGGACCTTCTCGGCCTGATCACGGTCCCCAAGCGCTTCCCCGTGCGCGCGCTCTCGCGGCTGAAGGTCCAGCTCTCCTGGGGCACCAGCCAGACGCTGTGCCAGACCGAAAACGTCTCGCTGCACGGGATGCTGGTGAAGACCGACCACCCGTACCCGGTCGGCACCCAGATGGCGTTCGAGCTGTCGATCCCTGGCGAGGCCGAGCCGGTGCGCGGCTTCGCCGTGGTCGTGCGCCAGACGCAGGAGAAGCGCGAGCGGACGAGCGGGGTGGGGGTACGGTTCTCGTCGTTCGAAGGCGGCGACAAGAAGCGTCTGGAGGCGCTGCTGCGCGCCCTCGGATGAGCGCGGGCGGGCCGATCAGAAGCTCAACTGCGCGAGCGTCCTCACGGCCAGGCCCGAGCGCGCCCGGAACTCGGCGGCGGACGAGAACGGCCGCCGCGCCCGCTGCGCCATCCACGATCCGACCTCGGCCTCGGTGATCCCGGGGACGAGGCGGATCACGCCCTCCTCCGCGGTGTTCACGTCGAGAGAGAGCGGGCGGTCGCTGTCGAGCCCCGCCAGCCGCACCGTGCGCCCCGCCACCTCGCAGCGCAGCTGCGGGCCGATGCGGGCGTACAGCACCTTCGGGTCCGAGGCCGCGGCCTCGTGCCAGCGGGCGCGGGCCGCGTCGACGCGCTCGCGCGCGAGGCGGCCGAGGTCGAGGGCGAGCGCGGCCAGGTACTGGGCGCGCCACAGCTCGGCCGCACCCGGATCGACGAAGACGCCGTGCGACAGGTCGAGGAAGACGTCGAGCACCTCGCCCCAGTCGGCCGGGTACAGCCGCCGGTACGTCGTCAGGAAGTCCAGCAGGAGAGGCTCCTCCGCGTTGAACGGAGCGGTTGCGAACGTCTCGGCGAGCGCCACCAGCACGGCCCCCTCGCGCGCCCGCACGACGCCCTCGGTCACCGGCCGCTCCCCCCGCGCCAGGACGGAGAAGAAGAAGCTGGCGCAGAACCCCTCCGACGCGAGCAGCTGGTCGGCATCGCGTACGGTGGCGAGGTCGCGCGCGGGTTCGATCTGCACGCGGAGGTAGTCCGCTTGCTTGTATGCGCTCGCGAACGCGAACGCGTCGTCGCGCACCGCCGCGTAGCGCGCGTGCGGCTGCGCGAACGTCAGCAGCTGGGCGGCAGGCCAGAAGTACTCCGCGCGCATGCCGGCCGCGGGCCCGAACACGAGTTGTGCGTGGCCGTACTCGCGGCGGATCTCGGGCGCGTCCGAGACGAACGCGATCAAGGTCTCCAGGCTGGTGGCGAAACCCTCGTCGAACGCCGTGCCGCGGTCGGTGAGCGCCGCGACCGTGTGCGGGATCGCGGCGATCTCCCGCCTCGGGACCAGCCGCCCGCCTGCCAGCATCGCGAGCGCAACATGGCCGGTCTCATGCAGCAGGGTGGCGGCGAACCGCCACGACTCGGGGCCGAGGCGGACGTAGGCGGCGCGCGGGTGCTCCTCGATCCCGGCCGCGCCGCGAAGGCGGAACCCGACCGCGCTGCTACTGCCGTCGGGGACGATCGCGATCGTGTACTCGGCGGGTTGCGCCGCGGCGCCGTACCGTGCCGCCGCGACCGCTCGCGCCCGAGAGTACAGGTCGAGCGCCCAACGCGCGGCCTCGTTGTCAAGGTCGCCGGCGAGCGACGCGAGGCGGGCCGGGTCGGTGATCGGCCGGAAGCAGGGGAGCGCGCCCGCCGGCGCCTGCGGGTCCGGCTCCACGAAGCAGGCACCCACCCGGGCGGCCACCGGTGGCGCGCCCGCGCCGGCCGCCAACGCGGGGGCCGTCATCGCCAGCGCCAGCGCCGCGAGCCCAGATCCGAGCATCACCCGCATCGCCACCCCCAGCGCCATGGTAATCCGGATCGCGCCGTCACGCCGCTGGTAGAATCGTGCCGGGAGTTCCGGTGCCGGAGAACACAGCCCAGGCCGAAGCGGCTCCGTACTATGCGGCGGCGCGCACCCTCGCGGAGTACGTGAGGCTCTGCCTCGACCGCCACGCGCCGCGGACGTTCCTTGCCGAGCTCGGCGGACCGTCGATCACCTACGGCGAGGCGCGCGAGAGTATCGCCGCCATCCATCGCACGTTGCGCCGCGTGGGGGTCAAGGAGGGCGAGCGGGTGGCGCTCCTCGGGGCGAACTCGATCCACTGGGCGCTCGTCTACCTCGCCACCGTCACCTACGGCGCCGTCGCGGTCCCGATCCTCCCCGAGTTCCCCGCGCCCAACGTTCACAACATCCTCAACCTGTCGGAAGCCCGCGTCCTGTTCGTCGCCGCCCCGCTGCTGGAGAAGGTGGCCGGCGGGACGTTCCCCCGCCTCGCGCGCCTGTTCCTCCTCGAGGACCTCAACGCCCTCGAGTTCCACGTCCTCCCGGAGCTGGTCACGAAGCTGCGGGCGAAGGCCGACATCCTGCGCGAGCGCGCCGGCCAGTTCCTCGCCGACCACCACCTCCCGGGGACGCACCACGGCGCCCCGCCGGGCCCCGACGACCTCGCTGCGATCGTCTACACCTCCGGCACCACCGGCAACTCCAAGGGCGTGATGCTGACGCACGCCAACATCCTCACCGACGTCGTCGCCGCCGTCCGCTACGTGCGGCTCTCCCCGGACGACCGCTTCCTCTCCCTTCTCCCCCTCGCCCACACGTACGAGTGCAGCTGCGGCTTCCTCGGGCCGATGTCCGGCGGCGTGTCGATCCACTACCTGCGGGCCAAGCCGAGCCCCACCGTGCTGCAGCACGCGTTCGCCGCGGTCAAGCCCACGATGGTGTTCGCCGTGCCGCTGATCATCGAGAAGATCTACCGCAAGAAGGTCCGCCCGAAGATCGAGGGGCGCTTCGTGACGCGCCAGCTCACCCGCCTTCCCGGCATCCGCCGCGCCGTCCACCGCAAAGCGGTGAAGCAGCTCCTCGCCGCGTTCGGGGGCTCCCTGCGTCAGATGGGGTTCGGCGGTGCGCCGCTGTCCCCCGACGTGGAGCGCTTCATGCGCGAGGGCGGGTTCCCCTACTTCGTCGGCTACGGCATGACCGAGTGCGCGCCGCTGATCGCGGGCTGCGGCCTCGGCGAGACGCGCGAGGGGAGCTGCGGTTACCCGGTCGCGGGGATCGAGCTGCGCATCGCGGCGCCCGATCCCGCCAGCGGCGTCGGCGAGGTGCAGGTGCGCGGCCCGATGGTGACGCGCGGCTACTTCAACAACCATGACGCCACGGCGGAGCTGTTCACCGCCGACGGCTGGCTGCGCACCGGCGACCTCGGCACGCTCGACGCCGACGGCTACCTGTACCTGCGCGGGCGCTCGAAGAACATGATCCTCGGGCCATCGGGCGAGAACATCTACCCGGAGGAGATCGAGCACCTCCTCGACCGCTCGCCGCTGGTCGCCGAGTCGCTCGTGGTCAAGGGCGGCAACGGCCTCACGGCGCTTATCGTGCCCGACCGCGACGCGCTCGCGCAGGAACTCAAGCTCTCCGGCCGGTCGGAGGGCGAGGAGCGGGCCCGCGTGCGCGAAGCGTTCCGCGCCGTGCTCGCCGAGGCCAACGGCCGGCTCCCGGCGTTTTCGCACCTGACATCGTTCCAACTGATGGAGGAGGAGTTCGCCAAGACCGCGACCGAGAAGATCAAGCGGCACCTGTACCAGTAGCCCGGCGCGGCCCCGTGCTACGCTGCCGGGCCGCAACGGCTGCAACGACGTGAGGGAGGCGAGCGTGACGGTACGCGTCGAGCGGTTCTTCACCGCGTCCGACCTGAAGGCGATCGAGACGGCGGTCGGCGAGGCCGAGCAGAGAAGCGCCGGCGAGATCGTCCCGGTGGCCGTCGCCGCCAGCCACCATTACGAGGCGGCGGCGTGGAAGGGCGCGGTCCTCGGCGCGTTCGCCGCGGTGGCCGCCGCCGCGGCCGCGCGCCTGGCCGGCGGGTTCTGGGGCGTGCCGTCGCTGCTCTGGATCGCGCTGCCGCCGCTTCTCGGCGGCGCGCTCGGCTACGCGGCCGCGGCGTTCATCCGGCCGCTCAAGCTGGCGCTCGTCGGCCGCGCCGAGGTCGAGCACCAGGTCCACCATCGGGCCGAGGCCGCGTTCCTCGAGAACGAGGTGTTCAAGACGAGGGAGCGGACCGGGGTCCTGATCTTCCTCTCGCTGTACGAGCGCCGCGTGGTGGTGCTCGGGGACGCCGGGATCAACGCCCACGTGCAGCCGCACGAGTGGGACGGGGTGGTCGCCGGCATCGTCGCCGGGATCCGCGCCGGCACGCCGGGCGCGGCGCTCGCCGGCGGCATCAGGCGCTGCGGCGAGCTGCTCGCCCGCCGCGGCGTGGCGCTGCGGCGCGACGACCGCGACGAGCTCCCCGACAAC
>JAJXUY010000076.1 GCA_021782525.1 Acidobacteriota bacterium
ACCCGGAACGGGATGCGGAGCTCGGCCTGCCACCCCGTGGCGGTGATCGCGGCGCGCGCCTCCCACACCTCGTCCCAGTCCCAGGTGTAGTTCTCGTAGCCGTTGACGAGGCCCTCCTCCTTGGCCCCGAGCGGGTTGACGATGAACACGGCGCCGCGGACCTGGTCGCGGTAGGTGTCGAACACCACCTCGACGTGGTCGTCGCTCGCCGGCTCGTCGCGGTGGCGGAGTTTGTTGGCGCGGATCAGCGACGGCGCGCTGTCGTCGCAGCGAACCGCCACGTAGAGGTCGTGGTCGTCGAAGAGAAAGGCGACGTGCGTCGCCTCGGTGGCCAGGCGGCCGTAGTTCGGCACGCTCTGGCGGAAGTCGTCGTACCAGGTCGCGGTCCGCCAGGCGGGATCGGAGAGGGCGCCGTCGATGCGCGGCGCCTCGCGCGCGCCCACACGGGTGCAAACGAGCTCCCGGCCCTGCCCCCACACGGACGGCGGGAGCGCGAGGAGCAACCACGCGAGCGCCGGCGCCAGGCCGGCCAGGTGCGACGGGTGCAGCGGCACGGCACCTCCTGGTGACGAGTGCGATCGGGCGCCCCCGGGGAGCTACTTCCAGCTGACCCGGTACCGGCAGGCGTCGCCGCCGCTGGCGCGGCAGCTCTCCTCCAGGATCACGACGCCCGTGGCACCGAGCATGGCGAGCGCCTCCTTGTACCAGCCGATCACGGTGGCGCAATCGGCGCTCGAGAACGTCTCGCTGTCGCGGGTGGTGATGACGCCGGACGTCGGCCCCGTCGCCTCCCAGGAGCGGCTTCCGGTGTCGTAGTAGAAGCGGTAGATCATCCCCGCCTTGCTCATGAACTTCGCGGGGTCGCGCGGCTCGAGGAAGTTGCTGTGCACGCCGCCGAGGTTCTCGCGCGCCGACGCGCGCCCGATCTCCTCGAACACCTGCGTGTTGCCGCCGCCGACCACGGCTGCGATCGCGTGGTCCAGCCGCTCGCCGAGCGCAAAGTCGTACCAGCCCACGTTGACCACCGAGTCGCGCAGCAGGTTCTGGTCCTCCGGCGGCAGGGCGGCCATCACCTTCTCCCACTTCTCGGCGCCGAAACGCTCCTTGACGAACGCCATCCGCGCCTTGAGCGTGTTGCCCTTGACCTTCATCGCGGTGCCCTCCCGGAACCGTCCCGCCGGCAGTCGGCTCGCGTCGCCTTCGCTGCGTGGTTGAGAATTCGGCTGCCGGGCGGGATTGTAGGCGCGATCGCCGGGGCCTTCAAGGCCGCGCGGGGGGCCGACGGGCGCGGGTCGAACCGCGCGGCGGGGGCGCCGCGCGGCCGCTCACCCGCCGCGCAGAACGCGGTCGACGATCGCGGCTGCGGCGGCCGCCCCGTTTGCCGTCCCGCCGGGCGCCGGCGCCATATCCAGCAGCTCCGGCACCCGCTCGATCCAGGCGCCGCTGGCGAGCTCCTCCGGCGCGACGGCGATGCCTCCCATGTGGTCGCGGGCGAACGCCGCGAGCACGCCGGACTCGCGGAACGTCGGCCGCGGCACGTAGGCGAACGGCACGCCGGCCGCATGCACCTCGGCCACCGTGCTGTAGCCGAGCTTGCCGAGCACGGCGGCGGCCGCGTGGACGAGGTCGGGGTGGAAGAGCCCCGAGCGGTGCGGCAGGGTCAGGAGCGAGCCGCGGCGCCGCGGCCGCTCGCCGCTGCCGGGCGCGACGAAGGTGCACTCGTGGCTCGCCTCGAGCCGGCGCAGCGATGCCGGCCGCCACGGGATCCCACCCATGGTCACGAGCACGAACGGCACGCCGGCCGCCAGCCCGAGGCGCTCGCGAACCGCGGCGGCGCCGTTGCGCCGCGCTCGGCTGACCGGCGGCACCATCGGGAAGCGCGCGTCCGGCCGGCACACCGGAGTGGTCTGGACGCGTGCCGTGGCGGCGGCGAACAGCTCTGCGAGCGTCGCGATCGGGGCGGCGAAGGCGGGGAGGGAGGCCGCGTACGGCTGGTAGATCCAGTCCCAGGTGAAGTTCTCGACGAGCACCGAGGGGAGCCCGGCGCGGCGGGCGACCGCGATCCCGAGCGGCGAGATGTCGCAGAGCACGAGCCGGCAGGCAAGCGACACAAGCGTGCGGGCGAGGCCGTCGACGAGCCGGCCGTCGAAAGCGAGAAAGTCCTCGAGTTGCGCCAGCGTCGCTTCGGGGTCCTCGACGATCGGCGTGCGCTGCACGAGGCCGACGTCGGTGCGCAGCTCGTGGTAGGCGAACGGCCGGCGCAGCGAGTCCGCGAAAAACCACTCCGGGGCGGTGGTGAACAGCTCGAAGCGGGCGCGCGGCTCGAGTTCGCCCAAGGCGTCCATCACCGCACACGCGCGCGCCGCGTGGCCGAAGCCGTGCGGCGAGACGAACGCGGCCAGCGTCACCGGTGTGGTGTTCGTGTCCATCGCGCCCGAGTCTAGTGGATCGGTGGGGAGGGCCGCCGGGCTCAGTTGACGTCGTTGCCGTCGCCGAGGAAGCCGGGGAGTCGGTAGCGGCCCCCTTCGGGCAGCTCCGGAGGCTCCTCGGCCTCCTGGACCTGCCAGCGCTGGTAGGCGTCGTCGGGCAGCTCGGAGATGAAGCGCGACGGCTCGAGGATCACGTCCACGCGGTAGCGGTCGCGCGCGACGAGCGGGTAGCAGAGCACGAGCTCGTCCTTCGCCCGCGTGCAGGCGACGTAGAACAACCGCCGCTCCTCCTCCACGTCCTCGGCGCGCGCCGAGGGGAAGCGCCCCTCGGCGAGCCAGACGATGAACACCGCGCGCCACTCCAGGCCCTTCGCCTGGTGGATCGTCGAGAGGGTCACGCGCTCGCGCTCGCCCTCCTCGACGGTGACGTCCTCACCCGACAACTCGTTCATCAGCGTGACCTCGTCGAGGAAGGTGTCGAGGGAGTCGTAGCCGTCGGCGAACAGCGCGAGCTGCTCGAGATCATCGAGGCGCGCGCTGGCGTTGTCGAGGGTGGCGCGCACGACCTCGCGGTAGCCGGAGGCGACGACCTCGCGCACCATCTCGCCGGGGCGCGCTGCGAGCTTGAGCAGGCGCTCGATCAGCTCGGCGAGCAGGCGCAGCGAGTTCGCGGCCGCGCCGGGGAGAGCGAGCGTCGGCGCGTCCGCGTGCCGCAGCGCCGCAAGCGGATCGCTCGCCACCGCGACCGCCGCCCACACTCGCGCCACCAGACGTTGACCGAGCCGCGGCCGCAGCCGCGCCATCCGGGTGAACGCCACCTCGTCGCGCGAGTTGGCGACGAAGCGCAGGTGGGCGAGAGCGTCCTTGACGTGCCGCTGCTCGAAGAAGCGCAGGCCGGAGCGCACCTCGTACGGGATGTTGCGGCGCGCCAGCTCGACCTCGAGTTCGAGTGAGTGCGAGTGGTTGCGGTACAGCACGGCGACCTCGGCCAGCGGCAGCCCCTCATCGATGAACTCGAGGATGCGCTGCGCCACGAACGCGGCCTGCGACTCGGGCGACGGCGCGGCGCACACCACGGGTGGCTCGCCGCCCTCGCGCACCGGGCGCAGGTGCTTCGGGAACTGGCGCGCGTTCGCCGCGATCGAGGCGTTGGCGAGCGTCAGGATCGGCGGCAGCGAGCGGTAGTTGGTCTCCAGGCGGAACGTCGCGCAGCCGGGGTAACGCTCCGGGAACGAGAGGATGTTGGCGTACTCGGCGCCGCGAAACGCGTAGATCGACTGCGCGTCGTCGCCCACCACCATCAGGTTCCGCGCGCCGCCGAGCATGAGGTCCACGATGTCGGCCTGCAGGCGGTTCGTGTCCTGGTACTCGTCCACCAGGACGTGAGCGAAGCGCACGGCGAGCTGGCGGCGGACGTTGTCGTGCCGGCGCAGGAGCAGCAGCCAGTTGAGCAGCAGGTCGTCGTAGTCCATCACCGCCGCGGCGCGCTTGCGCTCGAGGTAGCGCCGGAACACCGCCTGCATCGTCTCGACCTCGGCCGAGAACTGCGGGTAGCGCGCCGCCACCACCTCCTCGAGCGAGCGGCCGGTGTTGATCACGAACGAGTACGCCTCGACGAGCACCGCGGCGCCGGGGAGGCGGCGGCCCGGTGTGGACGGGACCACGTCCGTGAGCGCGCCGCCCATCAGGTCGCGCGCGTCCTCGCGGTCGAGGATGCCATAGTTGGCCGGGTAGCCGAGGCGGTCGCCGAAGCGGCGCAGCAGGCGGTTGCCGACCGAGTGGAACGTGCCGCCCATGACGCGCCCGGCGTCGCGCCCGAGCAGCAGGCCGACGCGCGTCAGCATCTCGCGCGCCGCGCGGTTGGTGAAGGTGAGGAGCAGGATCGAGCCGGGGTCGGCGCCGTCCTCGAGGAGACGGGCCACGCGGTAGACGAGCGTTCGCGTCTTGCCGGAGCCGGCGCCGGCGAGCACCAACATCGGGCCGCCCGCGTGCATCACGACCGCGAGCTGCTCCGGGTTCAGCTCGGCGACGTAGTCCACGCTGCGCCGCAACCCTTCGGCGGGACGGAGCGCCACCTTGCGGGGAGCGGGCTTGTCGGTCACGGGCCGAGGATAGCGCAGGCGGGTGGACCCGAGTGAAGAGTGAGGAGTGAAAGGGAGACGGAAGAAGGGAGACGGAAGAAGGGAGACGGGAGAAGGAGGACGGGAGAGGAAAGACGGGAGAGGAAAGACAGGGAAGACCGGACGCGACTTCCCTCTGCCCTCTGCCTTCTTCCTTCTCACCTTCTTCTCCCCACCCTCGCGAGCCGATCGGTGGCGCGAAGGCGGCGAGGGGCGGCCAGCCCTTCGATCGGCCACTGGTGACACACTGTCTCAATAAACGCTTGGCCCAGTTGCAGATGGGCGGTTGCCAAAACCGGAGCGGGACCGTACTATGACGGCGCGCAGCCGTGCGCCGCGACACGCGTGAGGCCGCCCCTGGGGGGGCGTTTGGGGCGGCAGGCGCAGGCACGCGCTGGAGGCACGCGAGTGTTCACGATCATCACCAAGGAAGAAATCGCGCCCAAGTTCCACCGCTTCGTCGTCCAGGCGCCGGAGATCGCGCGTAAGCACAGACCCGGGCAGTTCGTGATGGTGCTTCCGACCGGGTCGGGCGAGCGCATCCCCCTGACGATCGCCGCCTCGGACCCGGGCGCCGGGACGATCACGCTCGTGGTCCAGGAGGTCGGCAAGACGACGATGGGCATGGCGCTGATGGCGGCGGGCGACGGCTTCGTTTCGGTCGTGGGGCCGCTCGGCACACCGACGCACATCGAGAAGTTCGGCACCGTGGTCTGCGTCGGCGGCGGGGCGGGGATCGCGCCGATGCTGCCGATCGCGGGCGGCCTGCGCCGCGCCGGCAACCGCGTGCTCTCGATCCTCGGCGGCCGCACGCAGGAGCTGGTGATCCTGCGCGCCGAGATGGAAGCGGTCTCCGACGAGATCGTCTACACCACCGACGACGGCTCGTTCGGACGCAAGGGCCTGGTCACGCACGCGCTCGCGGACCTCGTCGCCAGCCACGGCAAGCCCGATCTCGTCGTCGCGATCGGGCCGGCGATCATGATGAAGGCGGTGGCGGAGATGACGCGCCCGCTCGCGATCCCGACGCTCGCCTCACTCAACTCGATCATGGTGGACGGCACCGGGATGTGCGGCGCCTGCCGCATCGCGGTGGACGGCCAGACCAAGTTCGTGTGCGTCGACGGACCCGAGTTCGACGCCCACAAGGTCGACTTCGACCTGTTGATCAAGCGGCTGCGCATGTACCTCCCGGAGGAACAGGCGGCGCGCGAGAAGTTCCTCACCGAGCACGCCGCGCACGAGTGCCGGGCGATGGCGGGGGTGTCCCGTGGCTGACGAGATCCGCGGTGTCCCCGAGCTGCCCAAGGCGCAGCGGATGAAGGTGCCGCGCCATCCGATGGCGACGCAGGAACCGCTGGCGCGCATCAAGAACTTTGCCGAGGTGGCGCTCGGCTACTCTCCCGAGTTCGCCATGGAGGAGGCGCAGCGCTGCCTGCAGTGCGCCAACCCGCCGTGCGTCAAGGGGTGTCCCGTCGGGATCGACATCCCGGCGTTCGTCCAGCTCATCCGCGAGGGCGACTTCGAGGGCTCGCTCGCCAAGATCAAGGAGACCAACACCCTGCCCGCGATCTGCGGCCGCGTCTGCCCGCAGGAGGAGCAGTGCGAGGTCGTCTGCGTCATGGCCAAGAAGTACCAGCCGGTGGCGATCGGCCGCCTCGAGCGCTTCGTCGCCGACTGGGAGCGCGACCGGGGCCTCTCCTCCACGCCGCAGCTCGCCCCGCCGAGCGGGCACAAGGTGGCGGTGGTGGGCTCCGGCCCGGCCGGCCTCGCCTGCGCCGCGGAGCTGGCCAGGTTCGGGCACAAGGTGACGATCTTCGAGGCGCTGCACAAGCCGGGCGGCGTGCTCGTGTACGGCATCCCGCAGTTCCGGCTGCCGAAGGAGATCGTGACGTTCGAGATCGAGAATCTCACCCGCATGGGCGTGGAGCTGCGCCCCGACTTCGTCATCGGCAAGACCGCGACCGTGCACGAGCTGTTCGGCGAGTACGGCTACGACGCGGTGTTCCTCGGCACCGGCGCCGGCCTGCCGTACTTCCTCGGGATCCCGGGCGAGAACTACATCGGCGTGCTCTCGGCCAACGAGTTCCTCACCCGGGTCAACCTGATGAAGGCCTACGACTTCCCGCGGATGGACACGCCGGTGCGCACCGGCCGCCGGGTCGCGGTGGTGGGCTCGGGGAACGTCGCGATGGACTGCCTGCGCACCGCCAAGCGGCTGGGCGCGGAAGAGGTCATCTGTGTGTACCGCCGCACCCGCAACGAATCGCCGGCCAGGCGGGAGGAGCTCGAGCACGCGGAGGAGGAGGCGATCGACTTCCGCTGGCTCTCCGCTCCGGTCGCGATCCTCGGCAACAACGAGGGGTTCGTCACCGGCCTGCGTATCCAGCGCATGGAGCTGGGCGAGCCCGACGCGTCCGGCCGCCGCCGCCCAGTGCCGATCGAGGGCTCGGAGTACGA
>JAJXUY010000077.1 GCA_021782525.1 Acidobacteriota bacterium
CCGCGGCCGCCGGGTTGACGATCAGGATCACCCGCGGAGCAT
The DNA here is from genome assembly GCA_021782525.1 of Acidobacteriota bacterium. The sequence goes on from JAJXUY010000077.1 coordinate 43, forward strand.
ACCCGCAGGGAGCGTCGTTTGCCAGCCGCGAGATCACATGCGATCGAGACCGGCTCGCGACCGGTTATCATCGTACCGTGGAGCCGGAATTCGATGTCGTCGTGGTCGGGTGCGGCCCGGGGGGGAACGCGGCCGCCCACCGCCTCGCGGCCGGCGGCGCCCGCGTCCTCCTGCTGGAGAAGGAAGCGCTGCCGCGCGACAAGGTCTGCGGCGGCGGTCTCTCCGCGAAGACGCTGCGCGAGGTGCCGTACCCGCTCACGCCGGTGCTCGAGTGCGAGGTGAGCACGGCGCTGATCGCGTGCGGCGGCGCCGGCGCGGTCCCGTGCGTGCGCGAAGGGCTCGGGGCGATGGCGCGGCGGGACGCGCTGGATGCGTTCATGGCGGAGCGGGCCGTGGCGGCGGGCGCGGTGCTGCGCCAGGGGCAAGCGTTCGTGGGTTACGAGCGCGACGGCGCCCTCGTGCGGATCGTCACCGATGGCGGGCGCCTGACCGCCCGCGTCCTGGTCGGCGCCGACGGCGCCAACAGTCGGGTCCGCGCCCAGCTCCTGCCCGGCGCCAGACCCCGGGCGGTGGCCGCGATCGAGGCGCTGCTCTGGCCCGAGACGGGAACGCTGGAGCTGGTCGGGCCGCGGTGCGTCTTCGACCTGGGTGTGATCCCGGGCGGCTACGGGTGGGTCTTCCCCAAGCGGGACCATCTCAACGTCGGGTTGTACCGCTTCGCCAGGCGGCGGGACAACGTCGACATGCGCCGCGCCCTCGACGCGTTCATCGCCCGCTACCGCATCCTGCGCGGGCACCGGCGGCTGGCGGTCAAGGCGCGAACGATCCCGGTGCGGCCGGTGGCGCGCTCGCTGGCGCGGGACGGCGTCGTGCTCGTCGGTGACGCGGGTGGCCTTGCCGACGCCCTGTTCGGAGAGGGGATCTACGCTGCGGTGCGCAGCGGCCACCTCGCGGCCTCGGCGATCCTCGACCACCTCGGAGGCGGCGCGGCGCTCGCCGCGTATGACGGGATGTTGCGTCCGATGCGCGCCGACCTGGCCGCCGGGCGGGTGGCGGCGCGCCTGCTCTACCTGGCCCCGCGCGCCGGGTTCCGGCTCGCGGTCAGGAACGCGACGGTCACGCGCCTGTTCGCGGGGATGATCGCGGGCACCGTGTCGGCGCGGCGAGCGTTGGGCACGCTGCTGGCGCTGGCGCCGTACTGGCTGCTCGCGCCGCGCACGCCGGCGGTCACATCACCGCTCGTCGGCTGAACGGCTGCGGCGCCGTGCGGCCAGACACCAGACACCAGAAACCGTGTCTTCCCTCTCCCCTTTGACCTCTTCCCCTTATTGTTATTGCCGCCTCTACAGCGCCACCGTCCGGCCACCGTCGACGGTCAGGACCTGACCGGTGACGGTCTCGGTCCCCTCGACGAGGAAACGGACGGTGCGGGCGATCTCTTCGGCGCCGCCCTCCCGGCGCAGCAACGTTCTCCCGAGCAGGCGCTCGCGCGCCGCGTGGTCGGTCCCTTCCGGGAAGATGGCGATCCCGGGCGCCACGGCGTTGACCCGGACCTCGGGGGCGAGCTCGACGGCGAGCGCGCGGGTCGCGGCGATCAGCGCGGCCTTCGAGACGGAGTAGGCGAGGTGATCGCGCAGGGGGAACGTTCCGTAGATGTCGGCCACGTTGACCACGGCGCCGCGGCGGGCGCGCAACGCTGCGGCGCACGCCTGCGTCAGGAAGAGCGGCGCCTCCGCGTTGGTGCGCAGGACCTCGGTGAACCGCTCCGGCGTGAGCTCGGCGAACGGCGTACGGGGGAACACCCCCGCGCTGTTGACGAGAGCGTCCAACCCTCCCATCTCGCGCACCACCCGCGCGACCACGAGCGCGCGTGCGGCCCGGTCGTCGAGATCGGCGGCGATCGCGAGCACCTGGGTGCCGCTCCCGCCGAGCTCCGCTTCCAGCGCGTGGGCCGCGGCAGCCGACGAGCGGTAGGTGAACGCCACCGACCACCCCGCCCCGGCGAACTCGGTGACGATCGCGCGCCCGACGCGGACGGCGCCTCCGGTCACGAGCACGACCCGCACCGGCGCGCTCATGCGGTCAGCTCCACCTGCACGAGTTCCGGAGGCCTGGCGGCGCGCGCCACGGCCGCGCGCGCGAGCGCCGCGAGCGTGACCCCGGTGGTCGGGTGGCGTAGCTCTGGGGCGATGGCGGCGAGCGGGACCGCGACGAACGCCTCGCGCTCGACCAGCGGGGAAGGGAGCTCGAGCTCGCCGAAGCGGCCGGCGAGACCGGCGACCAGGACGAGGTCGATGTCCACGGAGCGGGGACCGCACCGCCGCGCCGGGTCGCGCCGGCGGCCGAGCGCGGTCTCGATCGCCCGCAGCTCGCGGTGCAGCGCAAGCGGGGGCCCGTCGGTCGCGAGTTCGGCGGCGAGGTTCCAGAAGTCCGGCTGGTCGTCGTCGCCGACCGGCGCCGTGCGGTAGACAGGGGACACGGCGACGACGGCGAACCTCCGCGCCAGCTCCGCGAGGGCAATGGCCAGGTGGCGGCGGGGCTCGATGTTGGAGCCCAGGGAGAGGAAGGTGCGCATCAGGGCGCGGGCTCCCGCCGCCGCTCGATCTCGACCCCGACGGACTCGGCGAAGCGCACGGCGCCGGGCTTGGCGACCCGGACGAACACGGCGGCGGCAGCCGGGAACTCGGCGAGGACCGTCGCGGCGATGCGCTCGGCCAACGTTTCGACGAGCTGGAACGACGAGCCCTCGACGAGCTGCTGGACGCGCTTGGAGACGGCCTTGTAGTCGAGCGCGCGGGAGGGGTCGTCCGCCGCGCCCGCGGGTCTGGTGTCGGTCTCCATCGCGAGGTCGAGCCGGACCTTCTGCATCACCTGCCGTTCCCACGGTTGCAGCCCGATGACGCAGTAGAGCTCGAGCCCCTGCACGAACACGCGGTCGGCCATCGAACCTCCTCGTGGGAGAGTAACAAGAAAACGGGGGCCGGTGCCCGGCCGCATGCCGGTTGCCGCCAGGCCGTCGTGTGGGGGTTTCCTACGGCGCGCCGGGAATTCCGACAGGGGCGACCTCGGCCGTGGTCGTCGCCGATGATGGATGTCGCTGGGTGTCAACACGATCCCGAGCGTGCGAGTACCGGCACGGGTCTTGCTCTTGGGGTGGTGGGGATGGAGGCGAGCCATGGTTGACATGGACCTTGGGGATCCCAGGACGTTCTGGCTCACGGTGACCAACATCGCGCTGGCCGCCGTGACGTTGCTCTGCTTTGTGGCCGTCGGCTGGGGCGCGGTGGTCACCGCGCTCGCGCGGCTGCGCCGGCGCTGGGGACTCGGGCTCGAGCCCGACGATCACGCCTTCGCGACCCCGGGCCTCGGGCTGACGATGGCCGACGGCGGCCGGAAGGTGAAGAACACGACGAAGTCCTGAGGGCGGGCTGGCGGCCCGCCAGCCGGCCGAGACGGCGGGAGGCGGCGGTGAGGTGCCCATTTCTCCGCGACGCGAGCGCGAGCTACTGCAGAATTTCGGCGGTGCGCAAGATGATCGTTGCCAGCGCCCGCGACTCCGGCCACGAGCGTTGCTCGTCGCCAAACTACGTGGAGTGCCCGGCGGCGGCGTCCAGGGTCGCGCGGGAGCCGATCGGAGCACGCTGCCCGTTCCTGGAGGATGCGGCGGTTCAGTACTGCGCCGCCGAGTCGATCAGCACATACGTGCCGGCGAACGACGCACCGACGTCGTGCTGCAACTCGACCGGATATCAGTACTGCGAGTCGTACCTGACCGCCAGCCCCGGCGGCGAGCGTTCGACTCGCGACCTGACGCCGACTTCGGCGGCCGGCGCGAACCGCGGGGCGATCGTGGTGGACGGGATCCCCGTCCCCAGGCACCTGTGGTACGCCCCGAACCACATGTGGCTCGACGTCGCCGAAGACGGTCGCTGCCATGTGGGCGTCGACGCCTTCTTCGCGAGAGCCGCGGGGAGGATCGACGCGATCTCCTTCGCGGCCCAGGGGCCGGGGTGCGACCAGGCTCACGTCGTGCTGACCGTCAACGGCCTCGACATGCACCTGGTCTTCCCGGCCGCGCTGGCGGGCGTGTCTCCCAACATCCGTCTGCGCAGCGACGCCGGCCGGCTGACCTCCGACCCGTATGGGGCCGGCTGGTTGTTCGCGGGAAACGAGCCGCCGATGCCCGGCGCGCCGGTAGGAGCGGTGGCGAGCGCCGGGCTGATCGGGGGGGAGAGCGCGGCGCGCTGGATCTTCGCCGAGGCGGACCGGCTCGCCGCGTTCGTGCACGAGGCCATGGAGCGGCCACGGGCCGACGGCCTCAGGCTGGCGGCCGACGGCGGCCGGGTCGCGGCCGGAGTCGCCCAGCACCTCGACCGGGGGATGCTGGTCCGGATGTTCGAGGAGTTCTTCTCCCCGCATCTCCAATGGCGGACCGCGTGGTGAGGCGCCGGCCGCTGCTCGGGGCCACCGCCGGAGATCGCGCGCGGCGCGGCCGAGCGAGGAGACCAGCGACGTCTGTGGGCTGACGCTCCCGCGACCGTGACGGCGGCGTGGGGGTGGGGAGCGCCTAGCGGTTGAGCCCGTACCGCTTGAGGCGGTCGTACAGGGTGGAGCGGTCGATGCCGAGGATGCCGGCCGCCTCCTTGATGTTGCCCCCGGTGCGCGCCAACGTCGCCATGATCACCTGGCGCTCGACCTCGGCCAGCGGCAGGGAGTCCGGGGCCGCCCACGCGCCGGCGGCGGCGGGGGCCTTGCGCAGGAAGGCGAACTCCTCCTCGGTCAGGACGCGAGACCTGGCGGTGACGATGGCGCGCTCCACCGCGTTTTCCAGTTCACGAACGTTGCCGGGCCAGTCATGGTCCATCAGCACCCTGAGCGCGCCCTCTGAAAGCTCTCCCGCCTCCTTGCCGATCTCCCGGGAGAGCCGCTCGAGGAAGGCGCCGGCGAGCAAAGGGACGTCCTCCCGCCGCTCACGCAGCGGCGGGATACGGATGTTGATCACGTTGAGCCGGTAGAAGAGATCGTCGCGGAACGCTCCCGCCGCAACCTGCTCCTGCAGGTCGACACGCGTGGCCGCGATCACCCGCACGTCGACGCGCACCTCCTCGCTGCCGCCGACGCGGAAGAACGCTCGCTCCTGCAGCACGCGCAGCAGGTCGACCTGGAGCTTCGGCGAGATGTCGCCGATCTCGTCGAGGAACAACGTGCCGCCCTCGGCCTGTTCGAACTTTCCCCGCTTGCGCTCGGAGGCGCCGGTGAACGAGCCCTTCTCGTGCCCGAAGAGCTCCGACTCGAGCAAGCTCTCCGCCAAGGCGGCGCACGAGACCGGGACGAACGGGCTGGCGGCGCGGTCGCCGGAGAAGTGGATCGCGCGTGCCACCAACTCCTTGCCCGTTCCGCTCTCCCCCTCGATCAGCACGGTGCTCTTCAGGCTCGCGACGTCCCGGACCAGCTCGAAGATCTCCCTCATCTTCGGGCTCTTCGAGATGATGTCGTGGAAGCTGTACTGCCCGGCGAGCCGCTGCCGCAGGATCTGGTTCTCCCGCTGCAGGGCCTTGACCTTGATGATCCGCGCGACGAGGAGGGAGATCTCCTCGGGGTTGCAGGGCTTGACGATGTACTCCTGCGCCCCCTCTTTCATCGCCGTGATCGCGGTGTCGACGGTGGCGTAGGCGGTCATGATGATGACGGAGGCCTCGGGGTGGAGCGCACGGATCTCCATCATCGTCGCGAGGCCGTCCATTCCCCGGGGCATTTTCAGGTCCACGAAGTAGATCGCGTAGTCCCTCGCGGCCGCCAACTCGACCGCCTCCCGGCCGGAGGCCGCCGTGTCCACCGTGTAGCCGTCCTCCGCGAGCCACGCGGCGAGCGACTCGCGCATCACGAGCTCGTCGTCGACGACCAGGATGACCCAGTTCTTCTTCACCTCACGCCTCCTCTGCGGTACGAACCGCGTAACGAGTCGTGCACGGCGGCGACGGCCTCGCGTACCAGGATGGCACAGCTCGCGCAGAAGTCGCCGTTCTTCCTGTCGAGCTGACGGATGTCGGTGGAGAGGCTGAGCGTGCAACTCGGATCGGAGCAGTGCGTCAGGCCGTAGGTGTGAGCGATCTCGTGGAGCGCTTCCTTGCGCACCCGGTGGAGGAGCAGGGTGCGGTTGGAGCGCAGACCGTAGAACTCCTGCCGGAGCCGGGCCAGCGACATGACGGCGACCGGGCCGTCGACCTGAGCCTGGCCGAAGACGAACGACAGCATCGGGATGAAGAGGTCGTGCTCGGTCAGGACCAGCAGCCTCGCGGCCGCGGCCGGGCGCCGGGCGACGGCGTCGAGGAGGATGAGGGTCGAGCTGTGCTGCCCGCGGCTCCCGTCGTAGGCGTACGAGGGCTCGGGGAACGGCCCGACGAGCGTCGTGACGACACCGAGCGCCGACGCCAGGGAGGACGCGGCGAACGCGAGGGTTTCCTCGTCCACGGCGCCGGCAGCGGCCAGGCCGACCACCGCTCAGGCCCTCCCACCGGCTCCCGGGGACGGCGGGAAAGCCTCGGGCGATTGCAGCGGCAGCGTCACCCGGAACGTGCTCCCTTCGCCGAGTCGGGTCGCAACCTCGATCTCGCCGCTGTGGGCGCTGACGATGCCGTACACGACCGCGAGCCCGAGGCCGACGCCCTTCCCCTCCTCCTTGGTGGTGAAGAACGGGTCGAAGATCTTGCTCACCAGTTCGGACGGGATCCCGGAGCCGGTATCCGCGACCTCGAGCACCACGGCCCGCCCGTCCACGGCCGCGTGGGTGCGGACGGTGACCCGGCCGCCGCCCTTGATCGCTTCGGCGCCGTTGAGGACCAGGTTGATGACGACCTGCTGGATCTGCGATGGGTCGCAACGAACG